>NZ_JBFHGM010000122.1:0-14071 GCF_041583095.1 Draconibacterium sp. | reverse complement strand
GGCTTCAACTCCTAAGAATAGATTTTTTTGCATTTTGGTTTAATTTTCGAAGCCAACAAAAGTATTACTTTGAGGTTTTTATACAATTAGGAATGTCATGTTTTGTGTTTATAATGAATACAAATTAGGAATCGTTGATGACTTTATGTTGCATGTGGTATGTTTTCCATTTTGTACCAATTGTTACAACACGAGTTGCAAATGTTAAACATATTTGCGCAACAAAGAACTACCGTATGGCCCGAAAAAATTGGATAAAAACCTTTAAGAAACTACATAAATGGCCGGCAATTGTAATTGCCTTTATCGCCATTCTTTTTGCCACATCAGGAATTGTGATGAACCACCGGCAGCTGTTTTCCGGTGTTGATGTTTCCAGAAACCTGCTGCCCAAAAATTACCGCTACAAAAACTGGAACCTGGCAGCGGTTCGTGGTTCCGTTCAATTGGAAGGTGCCAATTTGCTGTACGGGAATATCGGTGTTTGGAAGACAGATGATGATCTTCAAAAGTTTGAAGATTTTAACCAGGGATTTCCGAAAGGAATAGACAACCGGAAGATCTATTCCATCATTCAGTTTAATGAGGAACTTTTTGCCGGAACACACCTGGGTTTATACAAACGAAGCAAAACAGACGGCTTCTGGCAAAAACTGGAAATACCGGTGGATAAAGAACGTATTGCCGACCTGGAAATAAAAGACAATACCTTACTGGTACTTACACGGCATTATTTGCTGGAAAGTACTGATGGGCTAAATTTCAAAAAAATTCAACTACCCGAGCCGGTAAACTATCAACGCAAAACCGGCTTGTTCAATACCTTTTGGGAATTACACAGTGGAGAGTTGTTCGGACTTGCAGGAAAATTATTTGTCGATATGCTGGGGCTGGTAACCATTCTGCTTTCGGTAACCGGGCTGCTGCACTTTTTCTTTCCGAAATGGATAAAACGAAGGAAGAAAAAAATCGGGGTTCAATCAGGAAAAGTTGATCACCCCCTTCCCCCTCGCGGGAGTAACCGAAATCTGAAGATTTCTGAAGATGAAACGGGATCCGTTGAGAAACTGGTAAGGTTTAAAAAGCTTAACCTGAACTGGCATAATGTTGTGGGATATGTTTTTGCGCTGTTCCTGCTCATTAATACTTTTTCGGGGATGCACCTGCGACCACCGTTATTAATCCCAATTGCCAATAAGCAGGTAGGTATTATTCCGGGTACGCACCTCGACAGCCCGAATCCGTGGTTCGATAAACTGCGCCGTATCCACTGGGATGCTGCCAACCGACGTTATATATTCTCTACCGTTGATGGTTTTTTCTTTGCTGATGAAAACCTTAGCGACAAACTCATCCCTGCCCCGGTTCAGCCTCCGGTAAGTGTAATGGGCTGTAATGTAATGGAATCAATGGGCGATAACTACCTGATGGTTGGATCGTTTAGCGGTATGTTTGTTTGGAATACGAAAAACGGAATGATTGCCGACCTTTTTACCGGGAAGCCATACCAAACCCCTCAAGGAATGGTGCGCCCCATCGGCGCCAATACCGTTGCCGGGTTTGTACAATCGGGGAACAAAAGCTGGTGGTTCGACTACAGCAGAGGTGCCATCGCACTCAATGCACAGAACGAGCCGGAGACGTTTGCAGCCATGCCCGATGAAGTACGTAAAGCTTCGTCCATGTCGTTGTGGAATGTGGCATTGGAAATACACACCGGCCGTATTTTCGAGCACCTGATGGGTAGTTTCTATATTTTATTTGTTCCACTGGCGGGGATTTGCCTGATGCTGGTAATTATAAGCGGATTCTTCCTTTGGTGGATGGTATTTCGGAAAAGGAAAGAAAAGCGAAAAAAATAAAATTCTATATTAGCGATTAAATGAAAAGCTTCCGCTGAGGCTGATTATAAACGCACAATCGCTATCGAATGGATTATATCAATATCAACAAAAAACTTTGGAACGAAAAAACGGATATTCATTATAAATCGGATTTTTACGATGTTGAAGCATTTGTAAAAGGAAAAGATTCATTAAATCCCATTGAACTTGAGTTGTTGGGAAACATGGAGGGGAAAAAGATCCTTCATCTACAATGTCATTTTGGGCAAGATACTATTTCGCTGGCACGGCACGGCGCAAAGGCAACCGGAGTTGATTTTTCGGAGACGGCCATAGAAAAAGCCCGACAACTGAATGAGCAACTCGGAACGGATGCGCGTTTTATACAAAGCGATGTGTACAATCTCCCCGAAATACTGGACGAAAAATTTGATATTGTTTATACTTCGTACGGTGTAATTGGCTGGCTTCCTGATGTGAAAAAGTGGGCCAACATAATTGAGCATTTTTTAAAACCCGGCGGGCAACTGGTGTTTGTTGAGTTTCATCCCATAGTTTGGATGTTTAGCTATGATTTTAAACGAGTGGAGTTCGACTATATGGAATCGGAAGCAATTGTGGAAGAGCTGGAAGGCACCTATACTGATAATGATGCGCCAATTAAGGGAAAGTCGGTGTGCTGGAACCATGGTTTGAGCACTGTTATCGATTCGCTCATAAAAACCGGCCTTACGCTTACCGACTTTAAAGAATACAATTATTCGCCCTACAATTGCCTCGAAAATTTAGTTGAAGCTGAAAAAGGGAAATATAAAGTTAAAGGACTTGAAAATAAGTTTCCGTTGGTGTATTCGGTTAAAGCGATAAAAAACTAAGTTCTTAAACTCACGAAATCAACGTGATCTGCAAAATCGAAGAAATTCCCCTTATAAACAAGGACCTCTCTCAACTCACCACCTCGCCCACCGAACCGTTTTCACCGGGTTTCAGTTCAAAAACAAATGCGGGTTTTAAATCGGGCTCCGTACGGTGCGAAACATAAAGAATAGCCGTTTGGCTTTCGTCGGAAATTTTATTGATTAACGCCGATAGCAGCGCCGCACTTTTATCGTCCAGTCCGGTTGAAGGCTCGTCGAGAATCAGTAGCGGCGGATGTTTAATCATCGCACGCGCAATCAGCACCATCCGGCGGTGCACCTGCGAAAGATCGACAAAAGCCCGGTTGCCTTTATCGGCCAGTCCCAGCACTTTTAACCAGTCGTTAGCCACGTGTTGTTGTATTTCGCTTGGCCGGTGGTACAAGCCAATGGAATCGTGAAAACCTGAGATCACCATTTGTTCGGCGGTATGGCGGCGTTTAAACAGCTCCATCATCGATGGCGTAAAATACCCAATCTTCTTTTTAATTTCCCAAACACTTTCACCCGTTCCTTTTCGGCGGCCAAACAGTTCAATGTTCTGCCCAAAAGCTTTTGGATTATCCCCATTTATCATGGTTAAAATGGTGGTTTTCCCCGATCCGTTCGGCCCCTTTAATTGCCAAAACTCACCGGCTCTAATCGTCCAGTTGATCTTATCTAGTACTTGTCTTTCCCGGTATTTAACCGAAACTTCGCTGAGTTTTATCAACTCGTTGTAGCGAATAGTTTGTTCGTGTAAAGGGCCCGGAATTTCGATAGAAAAGTGTATCTCCGCTTCCGGCTCATATTTTTCAAGGTATTGTTTTATTCCATCGTTGAAAACTACTTTTCCATTATCAACACGCATGGCATGTTTTATAAACGGCAATAGGTCACTCTTTCTTTTAAACACCTGTATCACGGTCATTTGGCCGGCAATGTTCTCCAAACGTTCTTTTAAGTGCTTTACCGAAGCTACATCCAGCGCATCAAACGGATTGTCCAAAATAATAAAACCGGGCTGTTTATCCATAAGATATTCAAGCAACGCCTTTTTTTGCTCTCCGCTTGACAAGGTGCGTATGCTGCGGCCATAACTTTTGGTCAGTTCAAAATTATCGTGCCTGAATTCTTCTTCAATAAATTTCGCCAGCGTTGTATTTGAAAACAACACGCCCGTTTTTCCTTTTAATTCAGGAAAATGCTCCGAACACTCACCTTTCAGAAGCTGTTTTATAAAGGTCGAATCCATCGCCAAATCATTGCCATTTAAGGCCACATGTTTATGCATACTCAGTGTTTTCAATACGCCAATTTAGAAATATCTGACCAATTTCAAGGATGGACTACCCACATTCCAGTAAATCCTTTTTAACATTTTATTTTGAATTAATCTTAATAAGGTATAAATTGATTTCCATTATCCCACTGCACATTAAAAAAAAAAACATCCAAAATCAGCCTGCTTTAGTGGAATGGGAAGCTATTTATGAAATATAATTTAAAGTAAGAACTATGAAAAAAAACAACTTTGTCTTGCTGATTTTTGGAGCCATGTGCCTGGCCCTTGTTAATTTTTCATGCACCAACGGGTCGAAACCGGTGGCAGCTGAAACTCAACCCGCCGAATTAACCGGTGAAGAACTGGTGGCTCGTGGCCAGTACCTGGTAACAATTATGGGTTGTAACGATTGTCATTCGCCCAAACAAATGGGTGCCAACGGGCCGGAGCTTGTTCCCGAGCTGTTGTTATCGGGCTATCCGGGAGATCGCCCGATACTCGATTTAAATACAGAAATGACCGCGCAGGGTTTTGCCACCTTTTATCCCGATTTAACCGGAAGTGCCGGTCCGTGGGGAATGTCGTTTGCTGCCAACCTAACCCCCGACGCCACAGGCATTGGCACATGGAGCGAAGAACAGTTTAAAAAAGCAATGAAAGAAGGCAAATTCAAAGGCCTTGACGGAACACGCAAGCTTTTACCGCCAATGCCGGTTGAAAATTTCAGGGATATAAAAAACGAAGATGTCTCGGCTATTTTTGCATATCTGAAAAGTCTGCCACCGGTTAAAAACGTAGTTCCGGCAGCTATTCCTCCCGGTGAGCTGTAGACGTATTTAAACTTACATTATAAACCACCAAGTCACGAAGAACATTGAGATTTTGAGTCTTAATCTTCGTGACTTTTTGTTCATTGAAGCCGTTTTTTAATGTTCTATCCGGATACGGGCATCAACAGCCATAATTTCCTGTTCGTTACCCAGCAGCGGATTAATGTCAATCTCTTTTATCTCGGTGGCAAAACGCAGTAGCCACGACAGGCGCACAATAATATCCACATACTTATCGATATTCACTCCTGCCTGTTTGCGAAATCCCTTTAGTATTTTGTACGATTTCAGACTGGTAACCATCGAACGTGCTTCGCTATGTGTAAGCGGTGCCAGGCCCGATGCCACATCTTTCATCACCTCAACGTAAATACCACCCATGCCGCAGAGCACCACGTGCCCGAAAGTTTCTTCATAGGTAGCTCCCAAAAACAGTTCGGTTCCTGCAGCCATCTGGGCAATCAAAACTCCTTCGGTTCCTTCAATCTCAAACAGGTGATGAAACTCTTTGCGTACCTGGGTAACATTCCGAACATTCAGGATTACGCCGCCAACTTCGGTTTTATGCACCGGCCCAACCACTTTCATTACCACCGGAAAACCGATGTTCATGGCAGCCAGCACAGCTTCCGACTCCGATTTAGCCACCATTTCTTTCACCCGTGGTATGCCTGCCAAATCAAACAGTTTATGAATTACTTCCGGCGATTGGTAGCCGTTTTTCGTCCCGGCAATTACGGCCTTAACTGCCTCCGGATCAATACCCTGCGAATCTTCTCTTTCTGCAACAGGCTGTGGCGTATTCATAACCTTTGTTAGCGCTCGTCCCAGCAACACTTCGTCGGGGAAGTTTACATTGCCCCGCGACAAAAAGTGGGCAACATCTTCTTTTACATTTATAATCGATGGCAAAATAGGATAAATTGGTTTTTTACAGACTTTCATTTTTTCGGAAAGCACATCGTAAACGTCGCCAATCGGGAATAATCCCGGGCTTCCGAAAATCACCGCCATTCCGTCAACATCAAAATCATTCTCGCAGGCATCGATAATATGTCCCAGCTGCTCTGCGGTTCCTGTTGCCAGAAAATCGATGGGATTTTCCACCGATGATCCTGGAAACAATTTTTGCAGCAAAGCAGTTTTTGCTTCCGAATCAGCTATCTCCGGTATTTTTAATCCGCCATCTTCCAGCGCATCGGTAAGCATAACTCCCGGTCCACCGGCGTGTGTGATAATCGCCAGTTTCTCGCCATGCAGTTCTTTGCACATAAACACACTGGCAACGGTCGTCAGCTCTTCGCGACCATAACAACGTACAATTCCGGCTTTGCGGAACAAGGCCTCCACTGCGGCATCCGAACTGGTAAGTGCCCCGGTGTGCGACGATGCTGCACGGCTTCCGGCCGATGAACTTCCGGCTTTAATAGCAGCGATTTTGCATCCTTTTTTTATTAACGAAGTGGCGTGATACAGCAATTTATCCGGATCGTTAATATTCTCGATATAAAGCAACTTTACACGCGGACTTTCCCCATCAACATAGTGTTCATCGAGGTAGGCCAAAACATCTTCAACACCGGTTTGTGCACTGTTCCCAACCGAAAAAACACTGGCAAAACGTAACCCTTTAGGGATTCCCGATTCCATGATAAAAACAGCTGTTGCTCCTGATCCAGAAATAAAATCGCAACCTTCGGAGGTCAGCTCCGGAATGGGTGTTGTAAAAACACTGGCATGCCAGGGCGTCATCACGCCAATGCAGTTTGGCCCGATCAAACAAGCGTCGTGCTCCTCGACAACTTTTACAATCTGCTGCTCGAGCTCTTTTCCGGCATCACTGGTTTCGCCAAAACCCGCCGAAATGATGATAAAAGCTTTGGTATTGTTTTGCTCCGCCAGATCGGTAATGGTTTGCAGGCAATATTTTGCAGGAATGGCCAAAATAGCCAAATCAACCTCCGGAAGCTCCGCCACATCGGGAAAAGCCGGAATTCCCTGAATTTTTGATTCGTTGGGATTGATAGCAAAAAGATCGCCTGCAAAATGGTTATCCAGCAGGTTTTTAATAATCTTTCCACCGGGTTTTGCAATATTATTTGATGCACCAACCACCACAATACTGTTGGGTCTGAGCAGTTTTTCGTTAATCATAGTTCGCGCTTTAGCAGCATAAAAGTAGGTAAATACATGTTAACCTTTCCTGATTTTTTTCAACATCAAATAAAAGCATGGCTTAAAACCTTATTTTTACGTGAAAAACAAGAATGACTGTTAGCAAAGAGCAGAAAATAGTTGTGTTTACCGAGCTTAAAGATTCGGATCAAGGCCTGATCGTTCATGGATTAAAACTGGCTTCTATTTTCAAAAAAGAGCTTTGTTTACTCTATAACTACCGCCCCAAACAAAAAAAGCAGCACGATGAGTTTAAGCAAAAATTGCAGAATTATGCGGCCATTGTAAAACAGGAAGTAGCGAAACAGAAAGTATCCACACTTTTGTTATCCGAGAGTCAAACGCAGCTTCCCGATCTGCTTGCCGAAGATTATGAGGCCATAATCGTGGTAGTAAATTCGCTGAATTTTAAAGACTATTCAACCGCGCTTGCAGAGACTTCAATTCCTTTTTTGTTCGTTCACCCCGAGTCGAAAATTATGGATTACAACCACCTGCTACAACCCATTGACCTGCGTAAAGAAATAAGCGACAGTTCGCTGTGGTGCTCGTATTTTGGCCGGTTTAATGCAGCCCAAATCGTTACCATTTCGGCAAACGACAAAACCCGGGAAGCCAAACAGAATCTATTGAAGAATACAGAACTGACGCGTAAATTGTACGAAAAATTCAAGATCGTACACAAGCGTTTTAGAGGAAGTAAATCGAGTTTACGCAATGTTTTTGAAGCGCTTGAGCTGGCCCTTGCTTCCGATTGCAACTTGCTGGTAATTTTGGGAAGCTCGAACATTACCCCGCTTGACTTGCTGATTGGCCTGCCCGAAAGAAAGGTGATTAAAGGAGCAGGGAAACTACCTGTTATGGTCATCAATCCACGCAAAGACAACTATATTTTGTGCGACTAAAATCAGTTAGCAGTCGCAGTTTCCAGTCTCATTTTAACAATTTAGCAGTTTTACAATTTAACAATTATATCTAACCAGAGCGGAGAACTCGCAGTCGCAGTTTTCAGTCGCGGATTACAATTTAACAGTTTTGCAATTTACCATTTGATAAAGGTTTTATTACATTCGCAATGAAATTCAAAATTCAGATGAAAAAAGCACTACTTCTAATTTTCCTTTTCAGCGTATTTTTCAGCAACGCACAGGAATTTAAATACCAGCTATTATTTGAAGGCATTGGCGATAACCGCGAGTTTTCGCCGCCTTATGCCTACCCGCAAACCATTATGGGAAGCCGCGGTGCCTTTGAGGTAGGTGTTGATATCGATAACCATCAATTGCGCGGAGGATTAAGCCGCTTGCTGGAATTTGGCAGCGATCTGGATGCACAAAAACCAAAACTGACTTTGTATTACCAGTTTCAGGATGAAAACAAATTGTTTGCTTTTGGAGCCTTTCCGCGACGAGATAAAATTGATTTTCCGCTGGCCATGCTAACGGATACTTTACAATATTATCAACCCAATATTGAAGGTCTTTTTGGGAAAATTAGCTGGGACTGGGGCCATCAGAATGGTTTTGTTGACTGGGTTGGCCGCCAAACCGAAACTCAACGCGAGCAGTTTATGGCCGGATTTTCAGGCGAAATCTTTTTTAAAAACCTGTTTTTACAGAATTACCTGTTGATGTTTCACAATGCCCACACGCTGCACAACGATCCGCCATTACATATTGAAGATTATATGGGATTTGCCCTTCAGGCAGGAATCCGCACACCTGAGACCAATGCTGTTCAGGGAGATTTAAAAATGGGAATGCTTACATCGCAATATCGCGAGCGAAATGTTACCGATGGTTACGAAACAGCCACCAGCTTTTTCGCCGAAGCCAATATGCGTTATAAAAACCTGGGTGTAAAATCGGTGATGAGTTTGGGTGCCGGACATAAATTTGCTTATGGCGATCCGTATTACCGGGCCAAAAACTATTCGCGTACCGACCTAATCTGGTATTTTATCAATCACGAAAAAATAAAAGGAAAATTCAACCTGTCGATGCATTTTGTTGACTGGGATACACTTGATCAACAGCAGCAACTTTCTATTATTTACGTTTTTGGCAATTAACTTACACAAGGAATTCGCAGACTTGATTTTACTGTTCCCCCTTAATTGTAAAAAAGAAGGTACTTCCTTTTCCGGGTGCGCTTTCAACCCAAATATCGCCGTTATGGTTGGTTATAAAATCGTTGCATAAAGAAAGTCCGAGCCCAACCCCGATCTCGCCGTTTGTGCCTTCTGCAACATTTATATTCATGTCATCACTAAAAATTGCGGCTGCATATTCGGGCTGCATTCCAACACCAAAATCTTTTACCGAGAACTGTACCGTATCCTCCGCTGTTTGAACCGCATTTATAATTATACTGCTTTCTCTATTGCTAAATTTTATGGCATTCATCAACAGGTTTCGCAAAATAAGCATAATCATGTTCCTGTCGAAGTATATTGCCAGCTCCTGATTCTCATGCTTATTTTCAACTTTTATTTGTTTTTTCAATGCCGTTGACGAAACTTCAACCATAACATTTGAAAAGATTTCGGCTATGTTTAAACGCTCCGGTTTAAATTCAATTTTTTTGTCCTGGCTTCTGGCCCAGTGCAGCAAACTGTTCAGCAAATCAAAAGCATTGTGCGACGATTCGTGTATATGCTTTATTATCTCCATTCTGTTTTCCTCATCCATGCTTTGGTGCCCTTCTTTTAACACATCCGAGAAACCTAAAATTGCATTAAACGGATTTATAAGATCATGGGCAATTATGGAGAAAAGTTTGTCTTTTGTAGCATTCGCCGTGGTTAGCTCAGTATTTAATTGAGAGAGGTTTTCTGCCACTTCAGCAATTTTATTTGCCTGTGTTTCAATTTGCTGTTTTTGCTGATTTAGCAAGGTGTTTTTTTCGTGGAGTTTCTCTTTCTGAAGCTCCAACAAACGGTTTTTATCGTTTAGTACCTTGGTTCTGTTTTGCACTAATTCTTCCAGTTTGTGCTTTTCAGCCTTAAGCATAGCAACGCGATACCTGAAAATTACAATCACCAGAAAAACAAGGAATATAATTATGCCTGAAATAAACCACCACGAAAACCACCATGGCGGTTGAATTTCCACTTTCACCGATGCTCCCTCGTTATTCCATACACCGTCGTTATTTGCCGCTATAACCCTAAACACATAATTTCCATGTGGCAGGTAATTGTATGTTACATCAGGATGATTGGTTTCAATCCAATCATCTTCAAGTCCCTCAAGTTTGTACTTAAATTTATTTTTTACGTTATCCACGTAGTTGGTTGATGAAAATTCAAAACCAATGGTGTTTTGGTTGTGTTTCAAATTTATTTCATCGATGAACAAGGGGCTCTTTTCCAGCATTTCATTTTCTCCAAACTTCTCCACTTTCTTATGCTGAAGGAAAATTCCACTGATATATACATCGGGCACCTCGGTGTTTAAAACCAGTTTCTCCGGATCAAAAGCGGCGATTCCTTCATCTCCTCCAAAAAACAGCACATTCTCTGCATTTTTAGCACTACACCCCGGTTTAAATCTACCGGGAGGAAGTCCGTCCGCTTCATCAAGGTTGGTGATTAATTTTTCGGTATCAGGATTAAAACCAGTTACTCCGGTAACTGAACCCACCCATAAATTTCCGTTTTGGTCTTCTTCTACAGAACAGATATTCTGCACCGGAAAACCGGGATCAACCCGATAAAAATCATCAGTTTCCGGGTTGTATTTGCACAATCCCGAGAATGTGCCAATCCAGATACGCTTTTTTGAATCTTCGAACAAACAATTGATGTAATCGTTGGGAATTGTATTGGAATTTTCCGGTTCGTTATAATAATTTATGAATTTCTGTTCGCCTTTTTTTAATACGCTCACCCCACTGGGAGTTGCTACCCACAGATTTTCATCCGAATCAAGCAAAAGCCGGAATGGCCAGTCACTCGATAATTCGTTTTTCGCAACGTTGTAATTATAGAATTTTTGTTCCTTATAATTAAAATAATCAATTCCCTTTCCATGCGTTATCACCCAGAAATTACCATCGGCATCTTCCTGTAGTCCCCTGATGTCATTATTCGAAATTGACAATGAATCAGACGGATCGTTCATATAAGTGATAAAATTGTCGTTCTCCGGGTCGTAGCACTGCAGGCCTCCGAGGTTGGTACCCACCCACATTCTGTTTTTACTGTCGTTAAATAAACACAGAACGGCTCCCAGCCCCAGGCTGTTGGCATCATTCAGGTTGGAATGATAAACCCTGTGCTGTTTATTCTTAAAATCAAAAACATCAATACCATCATTTCCATTTCCAATCCAGCACACGTTATTCGCATCGAAAGCGATCACAGAAATATTATTATTGATCGTATGCCAGAAATTCGCCCGGTTTTCATCATAAACGCTTATCCCCTTCGCCGGATACCTTAGTCCTACACCACTGAGCGCATTTACCGTCCAGTAATTTCCCTGTTTGTCCTGAAGTATCTGAGAAGGAAATTCTTCAATCAGTTCTCCTGAACTGTTAAGGCTTTCTATGCTCACAAAAGTATCGGATGTTTTATCATACTTTCGCAATCCACCTAAATCGCAAACCCAAACATTTATTTGATTGTCGATATAGGTCGACAACACATAATCAGAATAGGTATTATCTGTTCCATAACGCTTTATTTCAAGGGTTTTGGTGTTTAAAACATTAATACCGCCTCCATAGGTCGCTATCCACAGTTTCGAAGTTCGATCGTAAGAAATATCGTGAATACTGTTGTTACTTATACTTCTGCTATCTGTTTTTTCGGCAACAAAACTTTTACTTGTCCCATCGGTGGTGTTAAAATAAATCAAACCCCGGTTTTCTGAAGCAATCCAGATGTTATTGTTTTCGTCGAAAAGAAAGTCTGTTATCCTGAGTTCGGGATTGTGGTAGATAATTTTGAGTGTATTTTGCTGCTGATCGATACTGTAAATTGATCTTTCTACTGCTATATAAATCGTGTTATTTTTATCCTGGTTTATAACCGAAATTTGATGAAACTCATCATCCTCCACTTCAAATCCATTCAGAATACGGTTAAAGTTATCCAGGTACGGATTGTAGGTGCATACTCCCCTCATTGATATCACCCAAAGCAAACCTGACTGATCGATAAACAGTTTCTGAATGCGATTATCGTATAAACTGGTACTATCAGTTCCTCCCGATAAATAGCTGGTTAAATTGTTTCCTTTAAGGCAATACAATCCGTCGTTGGTTCCAATCCAGATAAAACCATTATCATCCTGTACAATACATGTACTGTTTTTGCTCTTAAATTCTTTATCCGGAATCGGATCTGCAAATATCAGGTCGATGTTTTCGGCAAACGAAACCACAGGAATAACAATTGTACAAAACAGTAGGAGAATTTTAGCCCAATATTTTTTCTTAATCAGTTTTATCATATAAACCCCACTCTTAGCAATGTAAAAGCTAGCTGATTCGGCTTCTTTGTTGAAAGTCGCCTTCAAACATCCCGGTAATTTTTATCCCTTCCCGATTGAATAAAAAATTACCATCGATGTACACACAGGTCGGACACAAAAATATTCCATTTTTTAAAAGTCAGGAGGTTAAAACGGATGAATTTGCCTTCAAAAAAGATTAAAAATTGGTGTTAAAGCCTCATCCAAAACGACTGTTTAGCTATTTCACAATCTCCATTTCATCCAGTAAATAACCCGCTCCGGCGAACTTATCGATAATAAAAAGAGCATACCGAATGTCGATTGAAATATTACGGCAGCGTTCCGGGTCGTACATAATGTCGCTCATGGTTCCTTCCCAGCAACGATCGAAATTTACTCCGATTAACTCGCCGTTACCGTTTACAACAGGGCTGCCTGAATTACCACCGGTGGTATGATTTGAGGCTGTAAAACAAACCGGCACATCGCCGTTTACTTCGTACTGGCCAAAGTCTTTTGTCTGATAAAGCTCCTTTAATCGATCCGGAACATCGTAATCGTAAATCTCCGGATTGTCTTTTTCCATTATCCCGGTCAGCGTTGTATAGTATTTGTATTTCACGCCGTCTTTGGGCTCGTAACCTTCCACTTGTCCGTAGGCCACACGCAAGGTAAGGTTGGCATCCGGGTAAAAGGCCTGTCCTTTTTTCATTTCCATCAGTCCGGCCATGTATACTTTCATGTTATCGTCGATAGATTTGCTGATCTTCCGAACCTCAGTAATAATATCCTTTTCGTAAATAAAGTTCAGTTGATTGTACATCGCAATCAACGGATCTTTGCGCAACTTCAACAATTGTTTCTCCGATCCGTTTTCGAGCAGCTCTTCCAGCTTTTTCCTGTCGGTTAATATCGATTTCTGATAGACTTTTTTAATTAGTTTCTCCCGGTCGTTCTGATTAATTGTTTCCACCACTTCGGCAGGTAAAAACGAGGCGTCGAGGCCATTAATCAGCTCGGGCATAAGTGCTGCAAACAAATCTTCGTCGGTTGGCTGGTTAAAATCCTTATAAAATCCGGGAAGCCCGCTAAGCATGGCCGAACGAATACTTTCGGCTCTTTCACCCTGGTCGTTCTCAATATTATTAATGATCGAATTGACGGTGCGTGCCTGCTTAAACACCTCTACTCCGCTCATTACAATTTCGCGGTAGTAATCGTATGCTTTTATGTAGGTTGCATAGTTGGTATACAGCTCTTCGAAAGCATTAAAAACCGGTTCGTATGTGTTATCCCAGGTGTTGTTTTGCTGTGCCCATTTTTTGAATTCTTCTTCGTAAGCCAGTTTTTTATTTACCGCATCGAGGCGTTTTAAACCCTTAATTTCGCCCTGCCATTTTTTCCACGAATTGCTTATCGACTGATATTTTGCCGCGTACTGGATACGAATTTTCGGATCCGATTCCATATCGCCGCCAATAATATCAAGTTTAATGTCGCGCAGCATTATACGGTCCGGATCGCGTTGGTTCATGGTTACATCAACTGCCTGGTGTGGCCAGTATTGCATGGTGGTTCC
>NZ_JBFHGM010000121.1:0-14318 GCF_041583095.1 Draconibacterium sp. | reverse complement strand
TTGCATGGATTTTACTTCTAATTATTTGTTTGTCAGACTTTTAAATTAGTAAATTCCATGCTTTTATTCAAATAAATCAACAATAATTTTTAATTCAATTCACTTATATTCAGCAGGTTAATAATCGAACTGAGGTTATTAGAAATTGCAAAGCCATATTTGTCAATGGCTTTACAATTTTTTTTGTTCCCAACTGTAATCATTTCCAAATCTATTTAACAAACTTTTGTTCGTTTAAATTTTGTTTTAAAACCTAATTTAAATTAACTTTGTAGAGAACATATGTAATTTAAAGATGAAAACAATTATTACTTCTTCCGGAGACAATGTAGATGCAAAATTTGATTTACGATTTGGACGTGCCGGTTGGTTTTGTGTGTACGATAAACACACACACACAACTAACTTCATCGAAAACAGTTTTAAAAACTCAAATGGCGGAGCCGGTACAAAATCTTCGGAAATGGCAGCAGAATTAGGTGCTGAACAGATCATCTCAGGTCATTTTGGCCCCAAAGCCAAGGATATGCTGGAGAAACTCCACATCCAAATGATAGAGTTAGATAATGAAGAGCTGAATGTGAAGGATATTATTTTAAAAATTGAAAACAATTAGAAAAATGCCAGGATTAGACAAAACCGGACCAACGGGACAAGGAGCCCAAACCGGCAGAAAACAAGGAAGATGCAACAGTGCATTAAATGAAGAACACTTGGCCAACTTTGGAAGACGAGGTGGAAGAGGTTTCAGATTTAGAAATCCCGCAACCGAAGAAAACTTACCAATTGGTTGGGGACGTGGAAAAGGAAGAGGTCGTGCCCGGGGATTTGGTCGATTAGAAAATTAACAAATTGAAATTAGTATGAGTAAGAAAATTGCTGTTCCTGTTGACGAAAGCGGGATTTTGGACGGACATTTCGGACACTGCAAATACTTTGCACTGTTGGACGTTGAAGACACAACGATTGTAAACGAAGAACGGGTAACTCCCCCTCCTCACGAGCCGGGAGTGTTACCTAAATGGTTGGCCGAAAAAGGCGTTACGGATGTATTAGCCGGAGGAATGGGCCATAAAGCCATTCAAATTTTCAACTACAACAATGTAAATGTTTTTGTTGGTGCACCGCAACTATCAGCGGGGGAATTGGTGCAAGGTTATCTCAACGAAACAATTGAATTTACAGCCAATTACTGCGATCATTAAAAGCTGCTAAAATAATCGTAGTAAAATACAATAGCGCAAAAGAATAGAGCGCCTGTCTGAGTCGTTTTTCAAAGTCACTCAGAGTTAGCTACTAAATCGTTATTCCCCGGAGCAATACTCCGGGGAATTTTTTAAAATCATGTGTCATGCAAATTGCCATAGCAAGTGGTAAAGGTGGTACCGGTAAAACAACCGTTTCGGTTAACCTGTACTATTTCTTATCTGAGAAATATAACAACCGCGTACAATTAATCGATTGTGATGTGGAAGAACCAAACGACATACTTTTCTTTTCTAAAGCGAAAAAAGAAGCAGAAAAAGAGGTTTTTACCATCGTTCCTGAAATTGATAAAGAAAAATGTACCTATTGCAAAAAATGTGTTGAATGGTGCGAATTTAATGCAATTAGTATCGTTAAGAAACTGGAATTTGCAGAAGTAAATTACGAGCTTTGCCATTCGTGCGGTGCTTGTTTCGAGGCTTGTTCGTTTAATGCGGTTAAACAGATTCAAAATCCTTTAGGCAGCATTTCCGATTACCAGACAAACTTTGGTGCCGGAATAGTTGAAGGACGCCTCGAAATTGGTTCTGCCATGCAAACAGCTTTGATCAAAAAGGTTAAAAAGCATGCTGATTTGGAACAACAAATAACCTTGCTTGATGCACCTCCCGGAACAAGTTGCCCTGTTGTTGAAACTGTTGCCACAGCCAATTATATCATACTAGTTACTGAACCAACTCCGTTTGGCCTGCACGATTTAAAAATAACTGTTGAGTTACTCAACGAAATACATAAATCCTTTGGCGCAATTGTAAACAAAGCCGGTTTGGGAAACAACGCTATTTATCAATTTTTAGAGGAAAACAACATCACGTTATTGGGTAAAATTCCGTTTTCAAAAGCTTATGCCAGGAATTATTCGCTGGGCGAATTGTTTGAAAATATTCCCGAAGAGGTAGAAACAGCCTATCACGCTATTATTGAAAAACTGGCAACAATAATCGACTAAAATGAAAGAGATAACAATACTCAGCGGAAAAGGGGGTGCAGGAAAAACCAGCATAGCAGCGGCACTGGCCTCGTTGGCCCAAAACGCTGTATTTTGCGACAACGATGTTGATGCTGCCGATTTGCATTTAATTTTAAAGCCCGGGATAAAAGAAACGCATCCATTTGATAGCGGTTCGCTGGCATTCATCAACCAGGAAGAGTGTACAAACTGTGAAACCTGCATGGAAGCATGCCGGTTCGAAGCCATTTTTACAAACAGCGATGGTTTCCCTGAAATCAATCCCTATCAGTGCGAAGGCTGTCGTTTATGCGAACGACTTTGCCCGGTCGGTGCCATTCAAACCACCCAAAATCTGAACAACCAGTGGTTTGTTTCCGACACACGTTTTGGGGTAATGGTACATGCCAAAATGGGGCCCGGCGAAGAGAATTCAGGAAAACTGGTAACCCGAATACGTGAAAAGGCAAAAGAACTGGCCAGGAAAAATAAAGCACAATTTATAATAAACGATGGTCCTCCGGGTATTGGCTGCACTGCCATTTCATCTATAACTGGAACAAATGCCGTTCTGCTGGTGATAGAACCAACTGTATCAGGATTACACGATGCCAAGCGGCTCGTAGAATTGGTTAATTCGTTTAACGTTCCCATTTATGCCATCATTAATAAGCATGACATAAATACTGAATTTACAGCAACTGTCGAACACTACTTAATCGACAACAATATTCCGCTTGTTGGTAAGATACCTTTCTCAGAACTATTTGTTGAGTGTATGTTACACGAAAAATCGTTGGTTGAATATGCGCCGGATCATCCAATTAGTTTAAATTTAAAATCCATTTGGGAATGGATATGCAATAACTAGGTTCAAAAACATGCTATCAATAACTATTTTAACAGATAATACTGCCGGCGGGCGATTTCTGGCAGAGCACGGACTCTCCTACGTCGTTGAAATCGATAATGAAAAGATTTTATTCGATGCCGGTCATTCTGATGTGTTTCTGAAAAATGCAGCAAAGCTAAATATCAACATTGAAAAAGAGGTAAAAACTGTGGTTTTAAGTCATGGACATTGGGACCATGGAAATGGATTAAAGCATCTGCAAAGCAAAACACTAATTACGCATCCGGACAGTTTTTCCTTACGATACCGAAAAGCAGACCACACTATAGTAGGATTGGAACTAAGCAAAAATGAGATTGAAAAACAATTTACGTTAAAGGAAAACAGAGATTCGCTACAACTTACCGAGAACCTGTTCTTTTTAGGCGAAATTCCACGAAATAATGATTTTGAAAACCAATCAACCAGCTTTGAATTTGCTGATGGTTCCGATGATTTTATACCTGACGATTCAGCCTTGGCAGCCATAGTAAATAACGAGTTGGTAGTGATTACCGGCTGCTCACACTCCGGTATTTGTAATATTTGCGAACATGCGAAAAAAGTTACCGGAGTCGATAAAATAAAAGCGGTTGTCGGTGGGTTTCACCTGAAAGAACAAGACAAACAAATGTTAAATACCGTTGAATATTTCAAGCAAAATAAGGTTGAGAAACTTTTGCCATCGCACTGTACAGCACTTCCGGCACTGGCATTATTTCATACTACATTTAAAACCGAGCAAGTTAAAACGGGGATGGTTTTTCGCTTTTAATAAGCTTGCTGAAATACAATCTCGCTGATCCCGGCAACTTTTCTATTTTCAGGATCAACATTTATACGAACGGTCAATTTGCGATCAGTAACTTTTACCACTTTTTCCGATGTCCATTTTTGCTCTCCTGCGGCCAGCTCGTAGGAAGAGGCTTCAACACCTTCGTATTCAATTTTTTGCCACGAAGCCTGTTCCACATCTCCTACCTGTGCCCGCACCCGGTAAACACCGTTTCGCACATTAATTTCGTAATCAAAATAATTCTTCGGATTGCGACATTCTGCTTCAGTGCCCCCGAACAGCATTTTCTTTAACCGGGCATTCCCGCGTTCGCCCTTTGTACAAAACATTACCTTATCAGCTGTGTTCCAGTTTCCTAACTGCCAGCCCATTCCCGCATATTCCTCAAAAGCCAGCAAGTTCTTTCGGTTACCGTTACTTTGCGGTTGCCGCGCAAAATCTACCTTCCCGCGGGTAAATGATTTCGTAAAATTAAAGGTGTTTTTAAAATACAATTCGTAAAGCTGTGGGAAAAAATTTATGCAGTTGGTATATCGGTTTTCGTAATCAGGAATGGTATCGCTTTTTACCACTGCCAGTTGCAGATAAGCCCAGTTTTCGTCTCCCCAAACCGTTCCTAAAAGCTCTCCCGTTCGAACATCCTGTCCTTCTTTTACCCGAATCGTGTTTGTATATAAATGATCGTACACATAAAAAATTAATGGATTCGAGTTGCTCTGTAAAAGAATACATGCCTCTTTGTTACTGCGGTCATCTTTTTTGTCTTCTACCCAAATTACCTTACTATCTTCAATGGCAAGCAACCAGTGTTTTTCAATGCCCCGCGCATCGGTTAAAGCAATTCCGATTCCCTCGTTCGATTTCACTTCATCATTGCCCCCGTTGCAAGCTTTTCCCTGGTACGAAAACATATGGTTATCTTCGTTCATATTCCAGTTAAAACCATCGTTATAACTCACCGGAAAACTAAACGAATCAGGAGCCAGCATCAAATCCTGGTTATCTGATAAACAAATCAGTGCGTCCTTTTTTAATAGTCCATGTGCCGCTTTATTAGAAGCCAGCTTTTTTACATTTTGATGATCGGCAACAAAAGCACGCACCCGATTTAAACTCGTCGGCAAACTGCGCCGGCTTACCTTCAGTTCAATGGTATCATTATCAATACTCAGTGTGTTATAGTGGTTATGTATAGCGAGCAGCACTACATCTTCCCCTTTAAACTTTATGGTATCTCCAACACTGGCATTGTAATAGTGGCAATTTCCCCAACTAAAATCGGGTTCGGTTACCAGCTGTGCACTACTCAAAAAGCTAAGCCAAACAAGAATATATATGGTGATTAGTCGTTTCACTCGTTATCTTTTAATTCGAACCTGTTGTCAATTGTATATCCAAAACACTTTAAAGCTGTTTTACCCTGAAGATAAAACTAAAATCAGGCACTAAAACTGCTCTCTTTAACAAAACTATCAATAAAAGTAGTGTTTAGAAAATTATGATACATGAAAGCAACCTCTTCTGGTATTTTTCTGTCTGTATAAATGATACAAATGAATTTAATCAGTTTTTAGTAAGATTTACTGATAAGCGTATTTAACATACTCTCCTTTTTTAGTAATTTTGATAGCGTTCAGAAAACAATTGACCCAATGATTAGATCACTCCTTGTTATTCCGTTATTTATTTTTGCCGTTTTGCATGGCAATGCTCAATCGGTTGGGCTTGTGCTAAGTGGTGGTGGCGCCAAAGGAATGGCGCATATCGGAGTGATACGGGTTTTGGAAGAAAACAACATTCCAATCGACTATATATCAGGAACTTCAATTGGAGCAATTGTTGGCGGACTTTATGCCGCAGGTTATTCTACCGAAGAAATGGAAGAACTTTTTAAGTCGGATGATTTTTATTTCTGGTCGACCGGAAAGATACAACGCGAATACCGCTATTATTTTAAACGTCAGGAAGATGACCCCACCTGGGTACAACTTCGTGTGGCAAAAAAAGATGAAAAAGTAAAAATTCTTCCTCCAACGAATATTATTCCGGGTGAACAAATGGATTTTGCCTTTATGGAACTAACGGCTGCAACCAGCGCGGCCTGTAACTATGATTTTAACCAGCTGATGGTGCCTTACTTTTGTATTGCCGCCGATGTAAACAATAGTAAACCACTGGTTTTGCGCAATGGCGATTTGGGAAATGCCATGCGGGCATCGATGACGGTTCCTCTTTATTTTAAACCTATCGAGATTGACGGGAAATTACTCTTCGACGGTGGTTTGCTGAATAACTTCCCTACCGACCATATGAAAGAAATTTTTAACCCGGATATTATCATCGGGCACAAAGTTGCCGATGACGCAAGAGCTGCCGATGCCGATGATGTTATGCGGCAAATATCAAACATGGTTATGCGGCCTACTAATTTTGAGATAAAACCATCAGACGGGATTTTGCTGGAAACCAAATTTGAAGATGTTGGTCTCCTGGATTTTAATAAAATAGAAACAGTTCTGGCCCGCGGAGAACAAACGACATGGGCTAAAATAGATAGTATAAAACAGCTGATTAAACGTCGTGTTCCAAAAGAAGTGGTTCAGTCAAAACGCGACAGTTTTAATGCACGAAAACCGGAGCTAAATTTTCAAAACATTCAGGTTGAAGGTGTTACCGACCCCATGCAACGACAGTTCATCATACAAAGTATAAAACACCGGAATAACATTGTATCACTTTCTGCATTAAAAACCGAATATTTCAAATTGGTTGCCGATGAACAGCTAAAGTCGATACAACCCATAACGCGCTACAATCCCGGTACGGGTTATTTCGATCTGCATTTAAAAGTTGAACCCGAAAAACGTTTGGATTTGAGTATTGGCGGTAACATTTCTACCAAGCCGATTAACCAGGGCTTTGCAGCTATTAATTTCCGTAGCTACAACAGCAGAGCCTACTCGCTTCATTCAAACATTTATTTTGGACGGTTTTACAGTTCATTTAAACTGGGTGGCCGCATTGATTATCCAACGGCGCTGCCTTTCTACCTCGAGTCGTATTTAACCTTTAACCGCTGGGATTATTTTTCGTCGAGTACAGAGCTGATTTTCGAAGATGTTCGCTCGCCGTTCATTATAAAAGATGAAACCAACTTCAGATTAGAAACCGGATTACCGTTGGGCCTGCACAGTAAAATTTACGCGGGTATTGCCTATTCTTCGGCAAGTAATGATTTTTATCAAACGGATGAATCGGAAGAGGGAGATATGCCCAACAATTCAAAATTCAACGCATTCGTTTCGAAGTTGGCATTCGAAAATAACTCACTGAATTACAAGCAGTATGCAACAGAAGGTGCCCATCGTATAATTGACGGTAGATTTGTGATTGGTGAAGAAAAGTACATAGCAGGAAATAATGCAAAGTCTGCAACACAACTTTCAAATCATAATTATTTTCAACTTCATGCCCAATCTTTACGCTATTTTTCGTTGGGAGAGAGATTTGTGTTGGGTACCCATCTCGAGTCATTTTTAAGTACAAAAGGATTGTTTCGAACGTACCGGTCAACAAAACTTTCAGCCAAGGGATTTACGCCAACACCACATAGTAAATCACTTTTCATTAACGAATTTAATTCGAATAATTACCTGGCCGGAGGTTTAAAAGCCATATTCAAATTCTCGCCCGACTGGCATCTTCGTGTTGAAGGTTATGGTTTTTGCCCTATTCATGAAGAGCTGGAACAAGCAGACCTTACGGCAGTTAAAAGCGACGATTTTATCGATAATTATTATCTGCAGGGATTGGCTGCATTGGTTTATCAAACCGGAATCGGACCGGTAAGTCTTTCGTTTAATTATTACGAAAAGAGTAATACCAACCTTTATGTTACACTGAATTTTGGATATATCTTATTTAACAAACGAGGTTTGTAAAACAGGCATCCAATTTAACTACGAATATGATTTTCAATAGCTGAAGGAAGTTCAAACGACAGCTCCACTACGCCACAGAATTCCCCTTTTTCCATCCATGGTTTTTGGGTAACTACCTTTGTTACACCGTTCTTTTTGGTGGTATATGTATTCTCGATTGGTGTAGCCAGCATTTCGCGAAGTTTGGTTTTCGATGGCTCGGGATGACAATCCAAAAGGTTAGTACCCAACAATTTTTCACCGCCATACTTCTCAAACTGCCGAATGGAAAAATCATTCATATAAACAATAATACCTTCCGTATTGCAAACCGTAATTGCACCACCAAATGCATCCATCCAGTTTACGTCGCAACCTTTCAATATCATTTTTTACGATAGCATTTCACCCATTCAACATCGAAACTGGCTGATGACCCGGGTAATTTATCAATTACAAGACTTGAAGCATTTAACTCCAAAGGTTTATTTAAATCGTTGTTGTTCAGCTGTAAAACCTCCTGTTCATTAATTTTCCAGGTGAAAGTTGCTCCCGATTTTTCGAGCGAGAAGATATAAGCTCCCTTTTTCAGGTTATTAATTTCCAATCCTTCTGAAGCTATTTTTCCGCTTCCGTTCATGGTGTAAATTCCCAGAATATTTTTTGCTCCCATTTCAACCAGGTTAACACGCGGAACATTGCTGCCATTGGCCAGATAAAATGAACTGGCCACCTGTTTCACGGGATTAAAGAAAATTTTTGCTTCAACAATTCCATCCCCAAACTGGAAATTCTCGCCCGAACTGATCATTCCCGAAGTATAGTCGAAATCAGCAGGAACAAAACCGGCTGGCATTTGCCAAACCATGCCTTCTTTGTTTTCACGTTTAACCTGAATACTTAGTTTATTACCGGTTTGAATGTTGGCACCGTTAGTGAAAACACTTAAGTCGCCCGGCATTGCATAGTTTTGCCCCAAAGTTTTTGAAGCGGTTAACGAACTGGTCATCCATTTTGCGTCATCCAGTTTTTTATCGGCAAACGAATCCTCAAAAACCACATCCCAGTTTTTGAAAAAGTCAAATTCA
The DNA here is from genome assembly GCF_041583095.1 of Draconibacterium sp. Classification (NCBI taxonomy): domain Bacteria; kingdom Pseudomonadati; phylum Bacteroidota; class Bacteroidia; order Marinilabiliales; family Prolixibacteraceae; genus Draconibacterium; species Draconibacterium sp. Next base: position 5,407 of record NZ_JBFHGM010000121.1, on the reverse strand, counting down.
CTGCTGTCTTTGTATCTAAAGTATTTTACAAATTCCGGTTTCTTCTTATCGGTTTCGTATTGGTTCAACTTCTGCGCATCTTCTGTTTTATCCCAGCGTTTTTTGTCTTCCAGCCAGGCTTTTTTCTTTTTATAACCTTCTGATTCAATCAACTCTTTAAGTTCATTATGTCGCTTTAAATCAAACGATTCTTTAACATCAAGGTAGTTTTTGTAAAGTTTCGATTTTTCGTATTTTAATACAAAAGTCACTACCGAATCAGCCGCCAGTTTTTTATACTCTGTGTATTTTTTGTAGGCTTCGCTTTTTTCAAACTTCTTCTTGTCTTTTAAAAAGGCAACCTTCTTTTTAAATTCTTCGGTGTTTACCTGTTCTTTTAATTCTTTGTAACGAACCAGGTTATGACTTCCGCTAATCTCGTGATACAACTTCAGGTTTTTCGATTTCTCGAACTTGAAATAGTTTACAACTGCCGAATCCTTGCTCAAACGATTAAACTCCTTCTTCTTTTCACTATCATTTACAGCTGCCGTTTTTAACTCTTTATATTGCTTCATTTTATCCGAAGCTTCAAATGCCTTGTGTTGTTTCAGTTTTTCCGAACCTTCCAGCTCATTATACGCTTTAATTCCGGCCGATTTTTCAAGCTTTTTTAATTCCTTTAAATGCTTCTCTTCAGCCGAACCTTTAAAAACCTTGCCTTTAATTTCCTTTTTATCTTTTTCAAAATCGCCGTCTTTCACGTATTCTTCAAGTGCATAAAAATCTGCCAGTTTCTGCGATTCTTTTTCTTTCTCATACCGAATCAGGTCAGCAGAACCTTCTACCTTAAAATAGTTCTTTATACGTGCAGCCTTTTGCAATCCACGAAATTCCTTTAATTGCTTTTCCTCCTCACTTCCTTTAAAACTATGTCCTTCAACCTCCTTCTTCCTTGTAGCAAATTCAATGGAAGTAACATATTTTTCCAACTCTAAAAATGCTTTCAGCTCTTCTGAATTTTGCGTTTTTAAAAATTCAGCGTAATCGTCGGCTAATTGTTTGCGCTTTTTCTCGATTACCTCAACCGACTTGATTTTACCTGTAAGTTGAAGTGAAAAAATTTTAAATGACATCTGGTTTGCTATTAGATTCGTATTTCTACCAAAAATAAAAATTTAATGGGTTTTTTAGTATTAAAACGTAATATTCTAAGTAATTCTCCAAAATTTAGCCTTTCTATTTAACATATTTGAGGTTTTTAACAAAATCACACAATAAAAACTAAAACTTCGTTCTTAGCTGTTTATATGTTTTCCGCACCGTCATTGGTGTTCAACGTTATTTTAAATAGATTTGGTCGGACTATAAAAGCAAACAATGATTAAACACTCAGAACTAATCTTAAATAGCGATGGAAGTATATTCCATTTACATTTAAAACCTGAAAACATTGGCAGGCAAATTATTCTTGTTGGCGATCCTGCCCGCGTTGATACCATTGCCGGCTTTTTCGACAAAATAGATTTTACGGTGCAAAACCGTGAATTTAAAACGGTTACCGGATTTTACAAGCAAAAGAAAATATCGGTTATTTCAACAGGAATTGGCACCGATAACATTGATATTGTGTTGAATGAGCTGGATGCTCTGGTAAATATCGACCTGGAAACACGCAGTGTGAAAAAAGAACTGAGCTCGCTTGATATTGTTCGTATAGGCACATCGGGCGGATTACAGACTGATCTTCCGGTAAACAGCTTTGTGGTTTCTGAAAAATCGATTGGGTTCGATGGTTTGCTGAATTATTACGCCAACCGCGAGCAGGTTTCCGACATGGAGTTTGAAGCGGCCTTTCGGAATCATACCCAATGGAGTAATTCACTGGCAGCTCCTTACACCGTTGATGCCGGACAAAAGCTACTGGATAAATTTTCGGATGAGCGCTTTAAAAAAGGCGTTACCATTTCGGCACCGGGCTTTTATGCCCCACAAGGCCGGGAATTGCGTTTGCCTTTGGCTTTCCCTCAACTGAATGAGCTGATTGAAACATTTTCATACAAACATTTGCGGATTACCAATTTCGAAATGGAAAGTTCGGCCATTTATGGTTTGTCGAAACTAATGGGCCACAACGCACTTACGGTATGTTTAATTATTGCCAACCGCGTTACGCTTACCGCTAACGAAAACTACCGCGATGAGATGAAAAAACTAATTAAAGCAGTACTCGATAATTTAAGTAATTAGGCATGAACCAGGAAAAATTTGATGCACTAATCACCCTCCTTGATGATCCTGATGTAACCGTTTTTCAGATGGTTCAGCAGGAATTACTAAAAGAAGATGAAGAGATTATTCCGGCTTTGGAGAAAAAGTGGGAACAAAGTTTTGATGAGAACAGTCAGAACCGCATTGAAAATATCATACAAAGTCTTCAGTTTAAAAGAACTTTTAGCGGGCTGAAAAACTGGATCAATCAAATGCAGGGAACACAGGATCTTTTTGAAGGTTTTTGTGCAGTAGATAAATTTCAGTACCCGGATTTGAATCCGTTAAACCTGACCTTAAAAATTGAGAATCTGCGGAAATCGATCTGGCTGGAGCTGAATAACTCACTGACTTTGCTGGAAAAGACAACCATCTTAAACCATTTCATTTTTAATTTGAATGGTTATTCGGTGAATTTAAGCAATCCCAATTCGCCACAAAACTGCTTTTTAAACCAGATCCTGGACACCAAACGTGGTAATCCGGTTTCGATGAGTATTTTTTATACCATCATTGCCCGAGCCATAGAGCTTCCGGCATTCCTGGTTGATTTTCCTAAAAATCCGCTGGTAGCCATTGTTGATGCCGAACTGGCACAAAAAGTACACGGATCAACCCGCGACACCGAGGTACTTTTTTATATCAACCCATCGAATAAAGGCTCGATTACCAGTCGCAAAGAAATTGACTACCACCTGAAAAGAAACGAATACCGGCCCATAAGAGAATATGCCGAGCCAAAACCCGATGTTTTATTTATACAACGTTTGGTAGAATCGATGCTTGAGGCATATAATGCGGTTGGATATACCGAAAAGGAAGAAAAGATAAAACAATTGCTTAGTTTGTTTTAAGAACAGCAAACTTTAGGAATAAAAAAACTTCGACCATTTGGCCGAAGTTTTTTTTGTATCTATGAAGTTGTACTTCTTACTTCGCGTAACTTACTGCACGGGTTTCCCGGATTACAGTAATCTTAATCTGTCCCGGATAAGTCATTTCATCCTGAATACGTTTCGAGATATCGTATGAAAGTTGTTCGGTATCCTGATCGGTTAATTTCTCCGAACCAACAATTACACGTAATTCTCTACCCGCCTGAATAGCGTATGTTTTTAATACACCAGGATAAGAAAGGGCCAAATCTTCAAGGTCTTTCAATCGTTTAATGTACGACTCAACCACCTCGCGACGGGCACCCGGACGAGCACCAGAAATAGCATCACAAACCTGAACGATTGGCGCAAATAATGATTGCATTTCCACTTCGTCGTGGTGAGCACCAATGGCGTTGCATATATCCGGTTTCTCTTTGTATTTCTCGGCCAGTTTCATACCCAGCACTGCGTGTGGCAATTCCGGCTCGTCATCCGGCACTTTACCAATATCGTGCAACAATCCGGCGCGTTTTGCTTTTTTAGGATTTAATCCCAGCTCCGATGCCATTGTAGCACATAGGTTAGCTACCTCGCGCGAGTGCTGTAACAGGTTTTGTCCGTATGATGAACGGTATTTCATTTTACCAACCAAACGAATCAACTCAGGGTGTAAACCATGAATTCCAAGGTCGATGGCAGTACGTTTACCGGTTTCAATTACTTCTTCGTCAACCTGTTTTTTCACTTTCTGCACCACTTCTTCAATACGTGCAGGGTGAATACGTCCGTCGGTTACCAGCTGGTGCAAAGCCAGGCGGGCAATCTCGCGACGTACAGGATCGAAAGCTGAAAGCACAATTGCTTCCGGAGTATCGTCAACAACAATTTCAACACCGGTAGCTGCTTCAAGTGCGCGAATGTTTCGGCCTTCGCGACCAATAATTCGTCCTTTAATTTCATCACTTTCGATATGGAAAATAGTAACAGCATTCTCAATCGCCGTTTCGGTAGCCACACGTTGAATCGATTTTACAACGATCTTTTTGGCTTCCTTATTGGCAGTCTGTTTCGCCTCTTCCATTATTTCGTTAATGTATGCAACGGCTTCTGTTTTGGCTTCTTCCTGTAAGGATTCCACTAACTGCTCTTTTGCATCATCAGCCGAAAGTCCTGAAATTTGCTCCAGTTTTTCAAGGTGTTGTCTGTGTACTTTATCAAGCTCTTCGCTTTTGTGTTCAACACGCTGCAATTGTGTATTCAAATTTTCGCGAATAGCTTCCACTTCACGGCGTGTCGTTTCAAATTCTTTTGTTTTGCGATTTAACTCATCGCGACGTTGATTTAAAGTTGTCTCACGTTGTTTGTACTTGTTCTCCTCCTTCGCTAACTGCGAATTCCTTTCATTAATGTACTTTTCGTGTTCCGATTTTAACTGCAGAAATTTTTCTTTGGCCTGCAATATTTTATCTTTTTTAATCACTTCGGCCTCGGCTTTTCCTTCGCCGATAATCCGATTCTTTTTCGCCTTCAGGGCCTTATCCCACACCAGATAAGCTAAAGCGCCTCCCACAATAAACCCTGCGGCTACTCCTATTATTATATCCATATTTCAAATAATTAGTTACTAAAAAACCCGTAATAAACCTGGTTCTCGTTAGAACAGGCCTAATACGGGCTTTGATTATTTATGTATTCAGATTCTATTTCTCTTCCTTTTCCTTAAGGAAGTCAGAAATATCATCCTTTATATCCTTTATATCATCAACGAATTGAGAGTAATCGCGGCTTTGTTGCTCTTCAGTGTAACGCAGTGCCACCTGAAATGCAGTCATTGCCAAAATATCCTGATTGTCGTTATCCTGAAACATCTTCCGAAATGACGAAATCGTTTCTTCAACAATCTTTGCAGCTTTTCGGTATCTCTCTTCCTCGTCGCGATTGATGTTTAGAGGGTAAACCCGTCCATCAATCTTAATATGTATTCTAAAGTCTTTATCTTTCAAAACATTACCTGTTTAGTAATGCGATACATTTATCAATCTCCCGTATCAAAAAGTCAATTCTCTGTTTAGCTTCTCCGTTTTCATCCCGTTCAGATAAAATTCGGTTGGCTACTTTTAGTTGCTCATAACTCCGACCTAATTCAACCTTTTCATGCTCCATTAATTCAATTTCCTGCTTCAGGTTCTCTACCTGTTCACTCAGCATTTTATTTTTCTGTTCCAATTCATTGTATTTTTCGAACAGTTGCTGTGTATTGCGCTTTAAATCATTAAGTA
>NZ_JBFHGM010000120.1:0-14319 GCF_041583095.1 Draconibacterium sp. | reverse complement strand
GTGTTCGGATCGTTTTCCAGCTTTCCGTCGGCAGCGTGTGCTTCCGATTCTTTTTCTTCAACAAGGTCAACAAAAATATCGCCTTTTTTTGCTCCCTGCGGATAGTTGCCCAGCGCATAAGCCGGCGAATCTTCCAGTTTTATTGGCAGGGTAAACGGCAAACGTCCGCTTGGCGAAATATTTCCAACCAGGATGTCGGCCAGTGCATTTCCGCCTTCGGTGCCGTTAAACCATGATTGCAACAAGGCTTTCGACAGCGGTTTTACGGTGTTCAAATCGTTGGGTGCGCCACTAACCAGTACCGTTACGATATTTTCGTTTACCGCACTTAATTGTTTAATCAAATCGTCTTGTCCCGATGGCAGGAAGATGTTTTCGCGGTCGTTGGCTTCGGTTTCCACGGCACGGTTGTCTCCACCAATAAACAATACAATGTCGGCTTTGGCAGCCAGTTCAACCGCTTCTTTATTTAGCTTTTTGTTCAGTACTGCTTTTTCTTTATCCTCACGGTCGATATCTTCCTGTGATTTGCCTCCGAAAATACGTGCGAAATCCAGCTCCACCGGAACATAACCCTGTGCATACTGAATTTCGGCTTTGTCGCCAATTCTGTTTTTCAATCCTTCAAGCGGAGTAACTTCGTACAGCGTTTTAACGCCTGCACCAATACCACCGCTTCCCATTTCGCGAACGGCGTTTTCGCCAATTACCGCAATCAGTGGTTTTTGGCTCAAATCGAGCGGAAGAATACCTTCGTTTTTCAGCAATACTACCGATTTACAAGCCACATCGTAAGCAATTTTCTGGCTTTCGGGTTGCGAAGTAACTACCTTGTTCGCCTCTTCGGCAGGAATCGGCTCGATCGCCAAACGCACGCGCAAAATCTCACGTACACGCTGGTCGATTACTTCTTCCGAAACTGCACCGGCTTTTACCGAGTCGAGCAAGGCAGCGCCCAAATACCGGCTGTCGGGCATTTCAACGTTCAGTCCGTGTTTTACCGATTCAACAGAAGAGTGTGTGCCATTCCAATCCGACACTACAAATCCGCCAAATCCCCATTCATCGCGCAGAATCTGGTTTAGCAGTACATCGTTTTCGGCACACCACCAGCCGTTTACTTTATTGTAGGCCGCCATAACACTGTAAGCATCTGCTTCCTGAACGGCTGCTTTAAATGGTGGCAGGTAAATTTCGCGCATGGCACGTTCGCCAACAATTACGTTAACCGTTCCGCGGTTGTTCTCCTGGTTGTTCAGTGCATAGTGTTTTAAACAGGCCGCAACACCATTGTCCTGCGCACCTTTTGTGTATTGCACTGCCAGTTGTGAGCTTAGGAACGGATCTTCGCTCATGTACTCGTAAGTACGTCCGCCGGTAGGAATTCGCTGAATATTGATGGCCGGCCCAAGGATTACGTCTTTTCCGCGTAAACGGGCTTCTTTTGCCATTCCTGTTCCGTAAGCATATGCCAGCTCCGGACTCCAGGTGGCAGCCAGCGCCGATCCGGTAGGAAAGAATGTGGCTTTGTCGTTTTCCCAGCCAAGCGGTGCCCAGCTTTTGGGCTCCATTTCCTCGCGAATACCAAACGGCCCGTCGGCATAAACCATGTCGGCAATACCCAGGCGCTCAATTCCGGCCGATACAAACATGTACTTTCCGTGCAACATGTTTACCTTTTCATCCAGTGTCATTTGCGAAATGATACCATCGATCTGTTCATCGTACTGCAGCAATGATGAGGTAAATGATTCTTTTTGAGGAGATTTTTGTGTACATGCTCCAAGCAATGCTGTTAATAGCATGACAATTGTGATTTTGTAGTTCATAATATATTGCGATTTATTAATTCTTTCAGCTTCTGTAGCGGGTGCAAAATCGCACTCCGTTTCTTTCACAACATGAAGATTTTTATTTCATATTGTAAATGTAACAAAAAGATGCAAATAACAAGAAAATAAATCTGGAGTGGAATGGGAGTTGAATTTAGACTGGATTGCGGAATTGTTTTCTAAAAGCTTGTTGTTTAGCGTTTAATCTGCTTTTCGTAAAGATTGATCCAATCAGAAACAGTCATTTTTGTTGCTAGCTCAGTAATGAGGTCGTACGGAATTTGATCGATTTTTTTAAAACGAATACAGCTTTTTCCCATATCGGGTTTTGTTGTGCAGTAGTTTGGATATTCGGTAACGAACCAATCCAGCAGGTTTTTATTGGCATAAATTCCCATGTGATAAAGTGCAATGAAATTTTTTTGCGAGGCGAGATTAATAAAAGGGAGTGGTAATTTCGTGTCGCAATGATAGCCTGCAGGATAAACGGAGTGAGGAACAACATAACCGATCATTCCATAACTCATTGTTTCCTGAAAACCTTCTGGTAGTTTCGAGCGAAAGATCTCCCGAAGTTTTAAAACTGCTTGTTGTCTTTCTTCGGGGAGTTGAGCTACATATTCATCGGGTGTGTTAGCCTTAATTTTCATGATCTTTCTTTGCTTTTTTACAAAACAAAATTCTATTACATAGGTTTATGGAGAATGTATAGTAAGAATGAGCCGCGTATTGAAAGTTCATGGTTTTACCGGCTCAATAAAAATACTGATATTTGCGGCATTTAAAATTCGATAAAATGACAAAACAAAATATTCCTGCGGTACTGGGTATGGGTAACGCTTTGGTTGATGTAATTTCGGTTTTGGAGAGCGATGCTTTGCTTGTACAGTTTGGTTTACCACGAGGCAGTATGACGCTGGTTGATGCCGATCAGTCGAAAACGATTTACGATGCTACTTTCACTGAAAGGAGTGAATTGGCCACCGGCGGATCGGTTGCCAATTCCATTCGAGCGCTGGCTAACCTGGGCGGTAATGCCGGATATATGGGAAAGATTGGTCGTGATGAATTGGGCGATCTTTTTCGCAACGACTTTGAAAAACGCGGTGTAAAAACACATTTGTTTCATAGTGAAAATGCAACGGGAAGAGTGATGGGACTGGTAAGTCCCGACTCGGAAAGAACAATGGCAACCTACCTGGGCGCAGCTGCCGAAATGCTACCTGAAGAGGTGACCGAAGAGCTGTTTGCCGGCTACGAATATGTTTACATCGAGGGCTACCTGGTTTTTAATCACGACCTGATAAAAGCCTGCGCCGTTGCTGCTAAAAAAGCAGGTGTAAAAATTGCTATCGATCTGTCGAGCTTTAACGTAGTGGAGGCTAATCTCGATTTTCTGAAAGAGCTGATCCGTGATTATGTTGATATTGTTTTTGCCAACGAAGAGGAAGCTAAATCATACACCGGGCTGGATCCGGAAGCAGCACTTCACGAAATTGCAAAAGGCAACAAAATTGCTGTTGTAAAAGTGGGTAAAGACGGCTCGATGATTAAACAAGGTGATGCGATTGCTCGTGTTGGAGTTATTCCTGCGAAAGCCCTTGATACCACAGGGGCAGGCGATGCATATGCTGCCGGTTTCTTTTATGGCCTAACAAATGGCTACGATCTGGAAAAATGCGGAAAGATTGCGGCGCTGGTATCGGGCAAAGTTGTGGAAGTAATGGGGCCAAACCTCGCCGACGAACAATGGCCGGAAGTAAAAGCTGAAATTGCAAAGATTGTTGGTTAAAATTAAAGCATAAAAAAACTGTCATTTCGATCAGTCGGCTGACGGAGAAAAATCTGCTAAAGGTTTAGCTCCGCTGATTTTCAATTCTCAGTCATTCTTCATTCGAAATGACAGTTTTTATTTTATATCTAAGCTACTGAAATAAACCGTGGATTTGTGCATCGATCCTGTCGATAACAAAACTAAGGTCTTCGGGATTGGCGGTAAAATCAAGGTCGTCAACATTAATCACCAGCAATTTCCCCATTTTATAACTACTTATCCAGTTTTCGTAACGCTCGTTTAGCTGTTTCAGATAATCCAAACGAATCGAGTTTTCGTATTCACGGCCCCGCTTCTGAATTTGATTTACCAATGTTGGAATCGATGCGCGTAAATAAATTAGCAAATCAGGCGGCTGAATAAGGCTGGCCATCAAATCGAACAATGATTTGTAGTTGCCAAAATCACGGGTGCTCATCAATCCCATGGCGTGCAGGTTGGGAGCAAAAATTTCGGCATCCTCGTAAATTGTACGGTCTTGTATAATCGTTTTTCCCGACTTGCGGATATCGATAATCTGTTTAAAACGCGAATTCAGGAAGTATATCTGCAGGTTAAACGACCAGCGTTGCATGTCGTTGTAAAAGTCATTCAGATAAGGGTTTTCGTCTACGTCTTCGTAATGTGGGGTCCATTTATAGTGTTTCGCCAAAAGTCCGGTCAGTGTTGTCTTACCGGCACCAATGTTACCCGCTATCGCAATGTGCATATTCAATATATTTTTTTTTGAAATTCTAAAGTATAAAAAAATTACCTGTCGGTCCCCAGAATGTTCATAAGTTCGTCGAGATATTTTCGGTTATTGGCCAGGCGCGGAATTTTATTCTGTCCGCCAACCTTACCGCGTTGTTTCATCCAGTTGTAAAACGTGCCTTTTGGTGCCACCGTAAGATGCAGCATTTCAAGGGTCATGTTTTTGTGGCGCTTGGCTTCGTAATCCGAGTTTAGCGTTTTTAACGAATTATCCAGTATCGTTTTAAAGTGATCGATGTCTTTTGGTTCCCTGGCAAATTCAATAATCCACTGGTGGGCGCCTTTGTTGTTGTCGCTCATAAATACCGGTCCGGCGGTGTATTCGTTTACAATAGCCCCGGTGTGGTGGCAGGCCACTTTTAGCGCTTGCTCGGCATTGTCGATGATTAGCTCTTCGCCAAAGGCATTAATAAAATGTTTGGTGCGGCCCGTTACTTTTATCTTGAACGGGTATTTGCAGGTAAATTTTATGGTGTCGCCAATTACATAACGCCACAACCCGGCATTGGTAGAAATTACCATGGCATAATTTTGGTCCAGTTCCACGTCCTTAAGATTGATAACCGTTGGGTTTTCGCTACCAAATTCCGACATAGGTATAAACTCATAGTAAATACCATAGTCGAGCATTAAAAGCATGTCGTCCTGGTGCTCGTTATCCTGGATGCCAAAAAAACCTTCCGATGCGTTGTAGGTTTCCACATAATGCATTTGTGGCGAAGGAATAATTTTCCGGTACTGCTCGCGGTAGGGCTCAAAATTTACACCTCCGTGCGCAAACACTTCCAGGTTGGGCCACACTTCCAGCAGGTTCGATTTGCCGGTTTTTTCCAGCACGCGTTTAAACAATACCAGGTACCACGACGGAACACCTGCAAAAGCAGTAACATTCTGGTCGAGGGTGGTATCGATTATCTTTTCTACTTTCTCTTCAAACTCTTCGATGAGGGCAATTTCGGCTGCCGGTGTACGGAACAGGTCCGACCAAAACGGCTCGTTCTCGATCATAATGGCCGACAAATCGCCATGAAACGAATTGTTGTTAAAAGAGCTGACACGATGGCTGCCTCCCAAAGTCAGTATTTTTCCTTTTAAAACTTTCGATTCGGGATTGGAGGTAATATACTGGGCAAAAATATCTTTTGGGCCGCGCAAATGGCATTCTTCCAGTGCTTCGTTGGTAACCGGAATAAACTTGCTTTTGTCGCTGGTGGTTCCGCTCGACTTGGCAAACCACTTTACCTCGCCCGGCCAAAGCAGGTTTTTTTCGCCCTGGCGCAAACGGTCGATGTATGGTTTTACATCTTCGTAAGTTTGCAAAGGCATTGCTTTTTGAAATTCGCGGTACGAGGTTACATCATCAAAATTGTGTGCCTTACCCCATTGCGTATCTTTCGCACTTTGCAAAAGCTCAAATAAGGTTTCATTTTGAATTTCATGTGGATATTCGCGGTAATACTGTATTTGGTAGGCACGTTTTATATTCACCCACTTGATAACTGAATTTATGAGAGGCATCTGTTTCGTTTAATTTTATGAAGTCCAAATTTATGAATAAATGTATCAAATATGCAATCAAAAGTCATCTTGAAAAAGGCAATAATTGCGCGCCCTGAAAAATAAATTGAGGAAAAAGTTCGTTTAACCATAAAATCTGTTCGCTGGCCGATTGGCCGGTTTTTTAACTGATCGCGAATTTTTATATTTACCGCTGCAAATTGTTTCGGGAAACCTAACATCCATAGAAATTAAAGTATGAACTACATCGATATTATTTTAGGCATTTTGTTGCTACTGTCGGCAATAAATGGATTTAGTAAAGGTCTTATTTCAGAGGTGGCCTCCATTGCAGCGCTCATTTTAGGAATTTGGGGAGCTATTAAATTTTCATACGTTACCACCGAATTTCTGATCGAGAATTTCAACATGCATTCGAAACACATGAATATCATTTCGTTTGTAATCACCTTTGTAGTTATTGTAATTTTGGTGCACATTGTTGGCAGTGCGGTAAGTAAAATGGCCGAAACCGTTTTGTTGGGATTTGCCAATAAACTGGCCGGACTGGTTTTCGGTGTTTTAAAATCGGCCTTGATATTAAGCATAATATTGGTTATTTTTGACAAAATCGATGAGGACGTGCATATTCTTTCGCGCGAAGCCAAAGAAAATTCACGTATGTATGAACCGATTCGATCGTTTGCACCATCGATCTTCCCGTTTATTGAAGGATGGGAAATTGATATGAAAGAGAATCGCGAATATGAAAATGTGGTCTGAACTAAAAGAGCGTTTTAAGGGGAAAGATAAATCCACCTGGCACATCGATGTTGATTGTTTAAACTGTGGAACAAATTTTTCGGGGCATTTCTGTCCGAATTGTAGCCAGGCAGTTAAAGAGTACGATAAACCTTTTGGGTTTATATTTTTCAATTTTCTCGGCGATTTTTTTGCTTTCGATACCCGTTTTTTTCAAACGCTTTTTGGATTAGTGGCGCGTCCGGGTTTTCTTACCAAAGAGTATTTTGCCGGTCGAAGAGTTAGGTATACCCCGCCAATGCGCATTTTTGTTTTTGTGAGTTTTATACTGTTTTTGTTGTTGCAAATTGTTACCAATCGTGGTTTATCAACGGTATTGGATTCGGATTTGAAAGATGCAAAATTGGGGCTCGACTCTATCTCCGTAGCGGCAGCCGATTCTATTTTTAACCAGGTAAACGACCAAATAGAACCGGAAGAAAAGCAGGCACTGGACAACGTTCTGGGTAAGGGAAAAATACAGTTGGATAGTATCGACATTGCCAAATCGGCAAATAAAATAAATTTGGGTAATTGGGGTGGAGCACGGAATATAAGACTGGCATTGAATGATTATGCCGACAAAATGGAAAGGGAGATGGAAGAGGAGAAAGATCCGGAGAAACGTGCCGAATTACAGGAAAATATCAGAATGTTGCGCTCTCCTGAAGCAACCATTGCAAAAATACTCAAATACATTTCTTACGCTTTTTTCCTGTTGCTGCCACTTTTTGCGCTTATCTTAAAGCTTATTTATATTCGTCGGCGCCATAATTATATGCGGCACCTGGTTTTTTCCATTCACATCCATACCTTTATTTTTTTGGTAATGACCGCCATAATTGGCCTGTACTTGATATTTGATAAAGACATTGCAAATGTGTCAGGGATTTTGTTCTTGTCGGTTCCCGTTTATATTATTATCGCATTAAAGAAATTTTACGGGCAATCAATTGGTAAGGTGGTGCTTAAATTCTTCGCACTTTCGTTTATTTACAACATCGTATTTTTCACAGTAATATTACTCGCTTCTCTGGATGCAATTAATTTGCTCTGAATTTATTTTAAAAAAGTTGCAACATTTTGTTCTTCCCTGTAGTCAAACGGTCAGAAAATAAATTTTAAAACAATAATTATGGAAGAATTAATTGCAGTAGGCGTAGTATTTTTTGGAGCATATCACATTATCAAACTATTTTCTACCCACTTATTAAAACGGAAATTGATTAAGGCCGAACAGTATGACCGCGTAGGTATTTTGGAAGAGCCAAAAGTTGAAAATGATGAAACGAATCGTTATCCTTCGTTGAAATGGGGATTGGTTGCCTTAATGACCGGTTTGGGTTTTATCATCATTGAAGTAATGGGATTATTTAACCGTGAATTGGTTAGAGGCCGTGATGCCGTTTTACCACTGGGAATTTTGATGGTTTGTATTTCGCTGGGATTTCTGATCTACTTCTTTATTATGAACGGGAAAGCCGTTAAGAAATAGCCTATTTACTTAGTGATAGTATCACTCAAAGTGATGCTATCACTAATTTTTTCTTATTGAAAAGTATAATCTCCAATCTGCTGAAATCCCCTCAGAAAATCCTGAATTTTCATTCTTTTTTTACCGGCAATTTGCAAATCAGTAATTTGCAGCCAGCCATTGGAACAAGCAACTTTTAGAAAGTTTTTACCATCGCTTTCCAATGTTCCCGGAGGCGTGTTTTTATTGTCCTCAACGCGCATAGCCATAAATATTTTGGTGGCAGTTGCCTTACCTGTTTCTTTGTGTTTTAAGGTGCTCCAGGCAGCAGGGTAGGGCGATAGTCCGCGAATAAGATTACGGACCGCATCTGCATCGGCCGACCAATCTATTTTACAGTCTTCCTTGAAAATCTTCGGGGCATGTTTTATTTCTTCACCTTCGGCAACCAGCTCTTCCTGTGGGATGGCTTTATAATCTCCCGATGCCAGTGCATCAACAGTTTCAACAACCAGTTTGGCGCCAATGCCCATCAGTGCATCGTGGATCGTTCCAACGGTGTCGTTTTCCCAAATGTCAATTTCTTTGCGGAAAAGTATTTTACCGGTATCAATTTCATGAGCCAGCAAAAAAGTTGTTACCCCGGTTTTTGTTTCGCCGTTTATTACGGCCCAGTTCAGCGGGGCAGCGCCGCGATACTGTGGTAGTAAAGATCCATGCAAATTAAAAGTGCCCAAACGCGGCATATCCCAAACCACTTCGGGTAACATTCTGAAGGCTACAACCACCTGTAAGTCGGCTTCCAAAGCTCTTAGTTCATTCAGGAAATCCGGGTTTTTAAGTTTTTCGGGTTGCAGAACATTTAGTCCTTGTTCAACAGCATATTGTTTTACCGCCGATTCGTGGAGTTTTTTTCCACGTCCTGCCGGTTTGTCGGGCGCTGTAATTACACCAACAATATTGTAACCGCCTTCAACCAGGGCCTGTAAACTGGCCACGGCAAAATCGGGCGTTCCCATAAAAACGATTCTCAGGTCTTTTCCTTGCATAACTATTTTTTTCTGAGATTGGTATTTCCTTTTTGCGCTTTTGGCCAGTACGGGCAGTGGCGGCATCCGTTGGCACAACAGTAGCCGCGGTTTGTCAGGTATTATTCGGTCATCACCCGGTAACCATTTTCCATGTAAAAATCTTTCCCTTCCTTTAATTCTTCCTCGTATCTGTCAGGAAAAAGGTCATCGAAATATCCCATTCTCAAATTTTTTTCAAAAGTAGCCAAATTGACTTATCTTTCAGAACACGAATCACAGTTTTTACCATGGGAGTTGAGAAAGATTATTTAATGCGGCAGCTGATGATGTTGTTTGAAGTCATCCAGAAAATTTTGCGTCACCGCAGAAAAGGCGAAGATGAAGAGGCTGAAAAGCAAATTCAGTTTTTTTACGAGTACCTGAAAATTGATGAAGATGTGGAGAAACTTTCGGTTGAAGCTTTGATCGATTTATTGGAGAAAGATAAAAACCTGGTAAACGAACAATTGGAAATGGTGGCTTTTGTGCTAAAAGAACAGGGCGAGCTGGCCGCCTCGGATGATAAACGTTTGGATTTTTTTAGAAAATCATATTTCATTTTGCAAAAGGTGGAACGCGAAAGCATTTCCTTTTCAATGGACCGACAAATGAAAATTGCAGAATTGAGCGCTTACCTGAATTAACCTTGTTTCAGTTCCATATCTTTTTCCTGTTTTCTGGAAAGAATATCAATGGCAACGATCATTGCCGTGAATCCCCAAAACGGCACCGATATCTTGTCAGTATCCAGAAAGTTATTCAAAAAACCGTGGATGTAGTAGGTAACCAGCCCAATAAGTGCCGCTAAAACAATCGACCGAAGCCGGTAATCTGATAAGCGGGTATAAGTATTTACGGCTGTATAAATCACCAGGATTATAATTAACAGGTAAGTTGCCAAACCAAGCATCCCCGACTCTGCCATGGGGCCAAGGTATTCGCTGTGAGCATTTCCTCCATCGGCTGAGTTGGTACTGATAATTGTGCGATCTTTGCTTAACTGGTATCTGGCATATTTAAACATGTAGGTTCCCGGGCCATAACCAACCACGGGTTTGTCGGCAAACATGCGCACGGCGCAACTCCAGCGGTTAATACGCTCCAGGTTCGAGGCATCGGAGCTTATGTTCGACATCGACGAAATGTGTGTCATTATATTGGCCGACGATTCTTCAGAGTTCTGCTCCAGTTTCATTAAAATCTGAGATTGGAAGACAAGGAACAAACCAATTATCGTAATAAGTGTAATAAAAAGTGGCTTAAACCGGATGCGAAGTTTTATGATGGTCCATACGCCAAATGCAACGATTATACTCAGCCATGCCGCGCGACTGTACGATAACAAAAATCCAAGTGTAACCACCGCAAGAGCTCCTGCGGCCAGCATCCTGATGTTTTTTGAATAAGTTTTGCCAAGAATGAACATTACCAAAAACGGGATGTATATGGCGGTGGCAGCACCATACGAAGTGTGGTCGCGGTAAAACGGCGAAACCACAAAATGCGCAGCTTGTTTATCCCATAAACCATAACCCAGATGCCGGTACGTAGAATAGAATATTACCAGGATTAAGGGAATTACATACAACCAGACATATTTTTCCATGTTTTTGCCTTCTTTAAATATTTTGGCAGTAAGCAGGTAAAGTCCCACCACAAACCAAATGCGCATCAGCAAAAATTTAAACGAAACCAGTGGCATGGTGCTGGTTACGCATGTAATCAGAATCCAGAAGAGGTTCAGGTAAACGGCCAGCGATACCGGGTGAAGTAATATTCTCCGATCGAATTCTCGTTCCTGAATTACTTTCAGAATAAAAAGCAGCAGCAAACCAAACAGCAGTGGCTCGGTAGGGATGTACATATCAAAACCAATTCCGGGCAAATATTCACGCAGCGGAATGGATAAGGGCGCCAGAAAAGCGATGAGGTAAATAACTTTATCAAACGAATAAACGGCCAGTAAAACAACAGCAAAAACAAGCGGAAGCACATTGGCATACAGCATATGTTTTTCTACCACAAACCAAAGATTTAATGCAATAAATCCGATGGAAATGAGATAAAAAAGTGCAATTCGTATGACCGCTTTTTGTGGCACTTTAGTCTTTTTTTCTGTAGTCGAGTACCAAGAATACAAGTAGTGCAAAAAATACTGCCGACAGCGTTGTAAAAGCAACGATCAGCCAGCGAACAGGGTAAGCTTTTTTATCAGCCGGAAACGGGTATTCCACCACGTGGCTGTAGGTAATTTCTTTTTCGTATTCAGTTAAGTAGGTGTCATAAACGATCGACAGTGAATCAATGACCTGAATAGTTTTATTGTATTTGTTTTCAAGCATGTAAGCACGCGAACCTTCTTTCGAAAAATTGTCATAAAGCTTTTCAATTTTCTTTGTATCGCCTGCCGATCCACGTCCTGCCGCCAGGGCATTCATATAACCACGGGTAATTTCATCAACCTGGTTGTTATAGCTGATAATGCCATATTGCTCACGGATGCTATCCAGTTGGTGTTCGTATGCTTTCAGCTCAGTATATTTCCTGTCGAGCTGTTTGCCGGTTATGTCAACCATTTCTTTTTCTTTGGTTTTATGCAATTCCTGCACTTTTTGGTTGAAAAACGAAATGATTGAATCGCACATGTCGGAAGCACGTTGCGGGTCTTCATCCAACACACTTATTTCAGCGGTTTCGTATTCGGTTTTACCGGTACTCACATTGGTGTTGTACTCGCCAATCATATACGTAATGTACTGCGGATCATTTTTTTTAATGTCGTATACTTTGGCCAGATCAAACGAATCGAACATCCGGAACTTGATGTCGTTCGAATTCAGAATCTCCAGCATTTGTTCGGTTTCCGACTCATCACTCATCGTCCAGATGTTGGTAGGGTAGAGGCGCGCCGTTGATTTAAATTTGGGCGTAATAAACGCCGGGCCTGAAAAAATGGCCGATAGAACAACAGCGATTACACCAACAAGTACAAAATGAAATTTGCGTTTCCAGATGAGTTGCAGGATACGTTGATTGTCAAAAAAGTTATCCATAAGGTGTGGTTTCAATTTGATCGTGTAATTTCAACGCACCCGAACTGTTTTTAGTATTTAAACGCCTTATTATTCAGCAATAATAAGGAAGTAGTTTTTCTTCCCTTTTTGTGCCAGAATGTATTTTCCGCCAATTAAATAGTCGTTGTTTACAATCAGCTCCGGATCGTTGATCTTATCTTTGTTAATGCTCAATCCGTTACCTTGTATAGTACGGCGCAATTCACCTTTCGATGGAAAAACCTCTGTTTTTTCAGCCAGCAAATCGATAACGTTAATACCGGTAGCCAATTCGTCTTTTGAGATATTGAATTGAGGAACGCCTTCAAACACAGCAAGGAAAGTACTTTCGTTTAGTTTGCGTAACTGTTCGGCAGTACCTTTTCCAAACAAGATCTGCGATGCTTCCACAGCCATTTCATATTCTTCGCGCGAGTGAACCATAATGGTTACTTCCTCAGCCAGTTTTTTCTGTAATGCACGGGCATGTGGTGCTTCCTTGTGCGCAGCAACCAGTGAGTCGATCTCTTCTTTCGACAACAGCGTAAATATTTTTATGTAACGTTCAGCATCATCATCCGAAGTGTTCAGCCAAAACTGGAAGAATGCATAAGGCGAAGTACGTTCCGGATCGAGCCAAACGTTGCCCGATTCTGTTTTTCCAAACTTGGTACCGTCGGCTTTCGTAATAAGCGGACAGGTTAATGCAAACGCTTCGCCTCCGTCCATACGGCGGATCAACTCCGTTCCGGTAGTAATGTTTCCCCACTGGTCTGATCCACCCATTTGCAGGCGGCAGTTGTTGTTTTTGTACAAGTGGTAAAAGTCGTAGCCCTGCACCAACTGGTAAGTAAACTCGGTGAACGACATGCCCGATTTTGATTCTTCGCCCAAACGTTTTTTTACCGAATCTTTGGCCATCATATAGTTTACGGTAATACGTTTACCCACTTCGCGAATAAAATCAAGGAATGAAAATTCCTTCATCCAGTCGTAGTTGTTTACCAAAAGCGCTACGTTGTCTTCCTTACTTTCAAAATCGAGGAATTTTGCCAGCTGAGCTTTAATACATTCCTGGTTGTGGCGCAGTGTTGGTTCGTCGAGCAGGTTACGCTCCTGCGATTTTCCTGATGGATCGCCAATCATTCCGGTGGCACCACCAACCAAAGCAATAGGCTGGTGTCCTGCAATCTGAAGGTGTTTCAACATCATAACACTTACCAGGTGGCCAATGTGCAACGAGTCGGCAGTTGGGTCGATACCCACATAAGCCGCAGTTAATTCTTTTTCCAGTTGTTCTTCAGTTCCCGGCATTATATCGTGCAACATGCCTCTCCATTTCAGCTCTTGTACAAAACTCATCAGTGTAAAATTTATTTATGATCGTGATCGAATCAATCGTTTATAAAAAATCTGCGCAAATATATAAAATGCTGAGTGTTATTCGTTGGCTTTCCGTTCAAAATCAAATCCTGCAAAGGAAATTAACGATTTGCAAACCACCATCTTCTTCCACTTCCGACTCCCGGCGTCGGTCTTCCGACTTCATTCTTCAAACTTTTCAAAAATAATTGTAACATTTGCCTACCTTGTTTAGTCTGATGAGATAATTATGAATGATGCGCAACTGGTTCAACAGGTTTTAAACGGAAACAACCATGCGTTCAGGTTTTTGGTATCGAAGTACCAACGGCTTGTAACGCATGTGGTTGGACGCATTATTCAGCAGGAAGATGAACTGGAGGACATTTGCCAGGAAGTTTTTATAAAAGTTTTCAAAACACTGAAGCGTTTTCGGGGCGATTCAAAATTATCGACATGGATTGCTACCATTGCTTACAACACGGCAATAACGCATTACCGAAAACTAAAACGAAGAGGAGAGTTGTCATACAGCGAAGAGCCCAACCTTATTCTTGCTGAAAAAGACCCGGGGCTGAACCAGAAAAGTATTGAAAAGGAAGAAGCTAAAAAATATCTCATGCAACTGATTGAGTCGTTGCCT
>NZ_JBFHGM010000119.1:0-14499 GCF_041583095.1 Draconibacterium sp. | reverse complement strand
TTTACCAATTTTGAAACAGCTGATAATGATTTTGAACCGATTTGCTTAAAAGGTAAATATTGGGAACTCATTAAGTTGGATTTTGTTGAGGCAATCGAGACCTTAAACAACGAAAAATCCTAGATTCAGATTGTTCTATTTTACTGTCTCTTGGGATCGGTATATATTTCATAATGGGAGAGTGCTCTCATTCAACCCCGTAAACACCTCCAGCAACATTTTCGGAAAATTTTCAAAAGGAAAAGAAATAAATAATGAATGGAAAAAGCGGAAGGGTTGATGTGGGATTTCAAAAAGTTTTAACCGAAGTATACGAGGTTAAGTCTTTTTGAAATTGGCTTTGTGTGCAGGCGGCAATTAACTCTTCCGGTTTTGGAATGAATGGCTTTATGTCGGAAGCTTTTGAAAACCCGGAGGGCTTGTTTTTCGGAAATGTAAGTATTTTGTGAGAGGGGTTGTGAACTTAGGGCTTTGGTAACTTGACATTCATCTTCCATTCCTGCTTATTGATTACATTGGTATTATGAGAAATTTTAAGAAATAGGCGATTAATAACGACGGTATTGCAAAACATCACCGGCTCAAAAATAATTTAACGATGGTTCGATAGGGAATGAATTGCAAAATATACTTCAAATCAACCGTGATAATTTTTTGGCGATACCCCAAAGTGTTTTTTGAAGCTCACTGAGAAATGTGATGGTGTGCTAAATCCTGTAATATCAGCAATTTCGGAAATATTCATATTGCCTTCCAGAATTAGCTCGGCAGCACGGTTTAACTTGTAGGTTTTAAACAGCACTCCCGGGTTTTCACCGGTCAATCCTTTTACTTTATAGTAGAATTTTGTTCGCGAAATCTTCAATACTTCGGTCATCCTGTTGATGTTTAATTCCGAATTTGAAAGTTCATTCTCCATCAGCTTATACAATTCGCTCATAAAGTTTTTGTCTTGTGGAGTTAGAATATCCTGTTCAATTTTTTCGGTTTTTGTAACACCCACCAACATGCGCTGTGTCTTCTTTCGGTTACTTAGCTGAGAGTTTATAAGTGCCAGCAAGTAATTCGGATCAAAAGGTTTGGTAACATAAGCGTCGGCGCCGCTGTTAAGTCCTTCAACCTGGTTTTCTACCGTGGCTTTTGCCGTAACCAGAACAATTGGAATATGGCAAAACGAAAGACTCTCTTTAACTTTTTTGCTAAATGTATAACCATCAGTTCCCGGCATTACCACATCGCATAAAATCAGGTCTGGCTCGGTTTCATTCAGTTCTTTAAACGCCGAATCGGCATCAAACTTATAATTAACATCGTAGTATGGCGACAACAAGGCCTTCAGGTAATGAATAATTTCTGATTCGTCATCAATAATCAGCAGCTTTTGTTTTTGCTTGTTGCTATCATTGGCAAACGCATATTTATATTTTTTCTCCGGCGGATAAGGAATATATTCATTTTGTTGAGCATCCGTTTCGGGTTGTCTTTCTTCGGGAGAATACGCTTGTTTCGATACCGGAAGTACAAATGTAAATGTTGCTCCTCCTTCGTCGTTGTTATCGGCCTTAATATAACCGTGATGTATTTCAGCCAAACGGCGTGAATAGTAAAGTCCTATGCCGGTGCCCCAGTTGTAATATTCTTTTGTTTGATTATCGAGCTGATAATAGCGTTCGAATATTTTTTCCAGTTTATCTTCCGGAATACCTCTACCTGTGTCGCTGATCGCAACTTTTACCCATTGTGTGCTGGCATCCTGCACTGTTAACGGGAAAATACCGGCAATTTCGTCTCGCGAAATAACATCGAATGTGATATTGATTTTACCTTTTGAACCACTGAATTTTATTGCGTTTATGAGTAGGTTTGTTACAATCTTTTCCAGCTTATCCAAATCGAGCCACATCACAAACCGGTCTTCCAAACCATAGGTATTTATATCAATCTCTTTTTCTTTTGCGTTCAGTTTAAAAATGTCGATGGTACGGTTAAGCTCCGATATTATATCGATGGTTTTTACCTTCAGTTTAAGCGTGTCGTTCTCCAGTTTATTAAAATCCATTAACTGATTTACCAATTGCAGCATTCGGTTTACACTGCGTTGTACAATGTATATCAGTTGTTTCGATTCATCTTTCAAACGGTCATCGTTACTCAAAATGGTTATCGGCCCGCTTATCATGGTTAATGGCGTTCTGAATTCATGAGATAAATTGGCGAAGAAACTCATGTTCATTTTATTCACCTTATGTTCCTGCTCAATTTCGATCTGCGCTTTCAGCGCTTTGTCTTTATTTGTTTTTATTCGACGTTGCATGCGCACAACAAGTACTACTACAAATAAAAACAGAATGGTATAAAACGACAGGGCTGGCCAGCTCAACCATGGAGCCGGTTTAATCCGTACAAAAATCTCGTTTTGGGTTTCGTTAATGGTGTTTTCGTTATTAAATATTTTTACCCGAAACGTATATTTTCCGGCCGGTAAGTTGGAATAATAGGCCTGTCGGCTGCTGTTGGCTTCTATCCAAACATTATCGTACCCATCCATTTTATAGGCATATTTTACCCGTTCATATTCGCCGTAATCAATAGCCGAAAACGAAATGGTAAAACTATTCTGGTTATAATTTAAAGTTATATCAGGGTTGTACGACAGGTGTTTATCGATGCTTGAGCTTGTGGCCGGCTGTTCAATTTTGTTGTGTATCTTAAGGTTTTCGAAAACCAGCGGAATATTTTGCTTGTAATTAATATCAATCGGGTTGAAAAAAGTTAATCCATGTGTTCCTCCAAAAACCAGCGTATTATCCGAAAGCCGGCAAACACTCTTTTCGTTAAACTGATTTCCTCCAATGCCGTCGGTGGCATAATAATTAATAAAGTGTTGGGTAGTCCGATCGAATTTACTTAGCCCAAACAAAGTGCCAACCCATATGTTACCGGCTACATCTTCAGTAATACTGCTGATATCGGTACAGCCAATTCCGTTTACCTGTTCAATGGTGTTGTTGCTGGTTGAAAGCCGGTAAACTCCATTGCTAATAGTGCCAATCCAAACATCTCCAACGGCATCTTCATAAAGACACACGGGAATAAAGGCTGTTTTTTTATTTAGATGTTTGATGGGGATGGGGGTAACTTCTCTCGAGTTGGCATCGATTAATTGTAGCTCATGATTAAAGGATGCAACCAAAATATTACCCGACGATAACGTTAACAAAGTCGGGGTAAAATTATATTCTTTTCCATATAAGTGAAATCGCTCGAAATACTCTTCGCCTTTGTTAAGAACGAAAATGGATTGATCCTTTCCACCCAGCCAGATAGTGCCTTTGGCATCTTCGGTAATCGATAATATGCCTGTAGGGAAATAGTAATGTTTTTTTCGCACCAGCTTCTCTTTTTCGAGGCGCATTTTAAGCAACATCCAATCTGATCGTACCCAAATGGTATTGTCGCTGCCAATATAAATGCTACCGGCGCTATGTTGAAACGAATCCCAAAATCCATACAATTCCTGGTTGGAGAAATGTTGGATTTCGTTGTTGTCGTTGCGGTACAACATTATACCATCTGAACGGGTAACAATCCACAAATTTTTGTCGTGGTCGGTAGACACCGAAAGAACAGACTTGCCCTTTAACTTCGATTGTAAGAACTGGTTGTTATTAAATCGTTCTTTATAGTGGTATATCACTTTATAGCCCTGATCGAAAGATCCCATCCATAGATTTTTTTGCGAATCGGTAAAAATGGAAATGATATCGAAGTCAGGTACAATAAATGGAAATCCGCTTTCTGATTGATGAACAATTGTTTCGGTGAATTTATTGTAGATGAAAACTCCGTCTTTTTGGGTTAAAATTAATACCGCCGAGTTATTGTAAGGATGCATGCGGTAAATAATTGCATCTTTCAAAACCGGATGTTGAGCGATAGCTTGCGGAGCCTGCTCATATTTTCCTGTTCGGGTATTATACACCTCTAAATTATGCCACGATGCAAGCCAAAGTTTTCCATTTTCATCGAGGTACGAAAACGTAGTGTACTGATAGCGTTTCAACTCTAGTTTTAACTCGTAATTATGACTGTTATAGCATCTTACCTGCCATGGAGTAACAATCCAGATATTATTTGATTTATCAACTAAACAGGAGGTCCCAAAATTCTGATGATCCAAATCCCTGATCACCGGCTCAAACTTATTCAGTTCTTCGTTGTAAACACATATCTCAAAATTCAGGTTTAAAAAGAGCTTTCCATCATTGTCTTCAAAAAAATAGATGGCGTTTTTACTTGAACTTTCAATCGGGATACGGTCAAAACAGTCCTGATCGTTATACCTGCAAACACCATCTACTGTTGCTACCCATAGTCGCTTTTTCGAGTCGGTATAAATTTGTTGTATTCGGTTGTTTGGAATGCTTAATGAATCATCGGTACTGAAATATTGATGATACTCGTTAATATTGTATTTGTTGAGTCCCCGAATTGTGGCAATCCAGATATGCCCGAATGCATCCTCAGCAAATGAGGTCACCTGCTGATTGGATATTTCGTTTGATACAACCATATTCAGTTCAGTCGGGCTAAGCTCTCTTGGATTTCCCCAAACAAGAACCGATATCAAAATACTTAGTATAAAAAAGCTTGTTTTCTTCATTCGAATTCAATCTGGAGTGTCAAAAATAGCAATTATCGTTATCTGCTTTCCTGTTTTATGCTTTATGATGCCGGGATTGTATAAATAGATAAGTATTTGAACAAATTGAAAAGTGGAATTGAACAGATAATAAAGCACTTAGAACAAAATGGAAAATGGCTTGCATCGGTAATGGTTAGCATTGTAACGTCAAATTTTAACGACGTTGAACCAATAATTTATGAAGTCAATAAAGCTAATCACTCTAATTTTCTTAATTCTGAATTTTGGAGCGTGTACAACGACCAAGGATAATGTGCAGGCTACAAGTAATAGTCACGAAATTGAAACATCTGCCACTTCCACCGTTGTTTCAACCGAAGCTGGTGAGGTGGCCGGGTATATTGAAAATGGCATTTATATCTATAAGGGAATTCCTTATGCCGAAGCCGACCGTTTTATGCCACCACATTCTCCTGCTCCCTGGAAAGGAGTAAGAAGCAGCCGTGCTTATGGTCCGGTTTGTCCGCAAGGAAAGAGAACGGGCTGGTATTCGGATGAACAGGCTTTTGCTTTTGACTGGGACGATGGTTACGCTGACGAAAACTGCCTTCGTGTAAATATCTGGACACAGGGTATTAACGATAAGAAAAAACGCCCGGTAATGGTTTGGTTACATGGCGGTGGCTATTCTGCAGGATCGGGGCAGGAGCTTCCGGCCTACGACGGAGCGGCACTATGTAAAAAGGGTGATGTAGTTCTGGTGTCGTTGAATCATCGGTTAAATGTGCTGGGATTTCTTGATTTATCAGCCTTTGGCGAGAAATATGCAAAATCAGGAAATGTTGGTTTGCTCGATATTGTAGAAGCCCTAAAATGGGTGAAAAACAATATCGAACAATTTGGTGGCGATCCGCAGAATGTTACCATTTTCGGTCAATCGGGCGGAGGAGGAAAAGTTAGTACACTAATGGCTATCCCTGCAGCCGCTGGCTTATTTGATAAGGCAATTGTACAAAGCGGTTCTTTATTAAATATCATGCAGCCTCACTATTCCAGAAAAATCGGTTTAACCACCATGCAAGAGCTTGGTCTAAAAGCATCTCAAATTGATGAGTTGGCAAAAGTACCTTATGAAGAATTACTTGAAGCAGGAGACAAAGCTGTTTTAAAAATACGGGAAGAGGCAGGAACAGAAGGCCTTGATGCCTTACTTTTTGGGTGGGAACCCACTGTTGATGGAAATGTGTTGCCCTGGCAGCCATCTGATGTAAAGGCTATTGAATTGTCAAAAGATATTCCTTTGCTGGTGGGGACAACCTTACATGAGTTTACGGCAAGTGCCTATATTCCTGCATTGCGAAATATTGACCAGGCCGGAGCAGTAAGCCAACTTAAACAACGGTATGGAGAAAAAACGCAAGAATTCTTATCCGTTTTTGAAAAGGCCTATCCCAACTATCAACCAAAAGATTTACTCGATGTAGATTTTCTTTTCAGGCCAAAGGCTTTGGAACAGGCTTTAATGCGATGCAATATACAGGGAGCACCTGTTTACACCTACCTCTTCACCTGGGAGTCTCCGGTGTTGGATGGTATGTTTCGCTCAACGCATTGTATGGAATTACCTTTTGTATTCAACAATATTTCGCGCTGTAAAACATTAACGGGCGGAAAACCCGAAGCTTATAAGTTGGCTGACAAAATGAGTTCGGCCTGGATCAGCTTTGCAAAAACCGGAAACCCGAATACAGAAGAGTTGCCAACCTGGAAGCCCTACTCAATTCAGAAAGGTGCAACAATGCTTTTAAACAATGATTGTGAGGTGGTCTACAATCATGATAAAGAACTTATGGAGTTGGTGAATTCATTCCCAAAGACATTGAATTTATAAAAGAAACTAAATAATCTATTCAAATTTATTAGTAACTAAAATTTAAATTATGAGGAATTACAATGTAAGTAAGGTGCGATATTTAATGAAATCGTATCGGCTTTTATCAAAAATGCTCATCGTTGGCTTTTTAATGATTTCAACAGTAGCATTTTCGCAAACCAATATTACAGTAACAGGATCTGTCGCGGGCAGTGATGGGGAACTGTTACCCGGAGTTACTGTGGTTGTACAGGGCACAACAAACGGTACAATTACCGACATTGATGGAAACTACACACTTAAAAATGTGCCCTCGGAAGCAACGTTGCAGTTTTCGTTTATCGGAATGAAATCAACAGAAGTTGCAGTTGGTGGCCAAACCATTATTAATGTAACATTGGAAAGTGCAAACATCGCGCTTGACGAGGTGGTTGCTATTGGTTATGGTGTTCAGAAGAAAAGCTCTGTTACCGGTGCCATTTCGCAGGTAAAGGCGGAAGATATGGAGAACCGTACCATTACAAATCCACTTCAGGCAATTGCCGGAAAAACGGCAGGTACACAGGTTTATTCAAACTCTGCAGCACCGGGTAGTTCACCAACCATCCGAATCAGGGGTATTAACTCTAATAATTCAATTTCTCCATTGTATGTGGTTGACGGACGTATTGCCTCGTCGATTGCAGGTATCGAGCCTAACGATATCGAAAGTATGGAAATTTTAAAAGATGCTGCATCGGCTGCCATTTATGGTGCCCAGGCCGGTAATGGAGTAGTTTTAATAACCACGAAAAAAGGTAAACAGGGAATAGGTACCCTTTCTTATGATTTTCAATATACCATACAAAGTATAGGCAAAACTCCTAAGGTAATGAACTCGGAGCAATTTATCGATTACTGGACCGAAGCCGGCAAATTTAGCATGGACCGTGTATACCAATATTGGGATTTTGAGCAAAATACCGATTGGGTGAACGAGATTTTTGAGTCGTCAATAATGCAGCGTCACAACATAAGTTTCCAGGGAGGAAACGAAAAAGGAAGTTATTATTTGTCGGGCAGTATATTGGATAACGACGGTATGGTTGTTGGCGATGCCGATACTTACAAACGCTATACCGGTATGATAAACACCAACTACAACATTAAGCCCTGGTTAGAAGTTGGGACAAACAATCAGTTGGAATACTACGAAAGAAGATCGGTTTCGGAAGGCTCGGAATACGGTTCGCTTATTCTGAGTACGTTGCAGCTCGATCCGATGACGGCAGTAACCTACACCAAAGATAATATGCCGGATAATATGGCATCTGCCCTGGCCAACTATCGGGCTACTGGTGTTGGAGAGCTGTTGAGCGATGGAAACGGCAACTACTACAGCGTTTCGCCATTTCTTACCAGCGAAAATCTCAATCCGCTAATTATGCGCGATAATGCCTATTCAAAAAGCTCGGGTTTTAATATTAACGGAACAGCTTTTTTAAATCTGAAACCAATTGAAGGGCTTGTTGCAACAACACGTTTTTCGTACCTGCTAAGTGCCGGTGAAAGTTATGGCTATTCGCAGGATTATTATGCCAACTCCCAGTCGTATCAGAACTATATGGGGTTAAACGCATCCAGTTCGAATAACATTCGTATTCAGTGGGAAAACTTTGCCACTTACAATCGTTCGTTCGATAAACATAACCTGACAGCAATGGTGGGTACATCGTTTACAAAAATCCGTTCATTTGGTGTTTCCGGAAGTAAAACCGGTACCGATGATGATTTTGGTGTACAACGAGATGATCCGCGTTACTATTATTTCGCTTATGCTACTTCAGAAGCCATTAAAGATGTTTCAGGTGGCGAACCAACTATACGAACTCAAAACGCTTATTTTGGTCGTTTCGGCTATAACTACGACGAAAAATACCTGGCAGAAATTGTAATGCGTACTGATGCTTTTGATTCGGCTTACCTACCGTATGATAACCGTTGGGGTTACTTCCCCGGTGGATCTGTTGGTTGGGTAGTTTCTAAAGAATCATTTATGCAGGATGCTTCATCATGGATCGACTTCTTGAAGTTGCGTGCCAGCTGGGGACAAAACGGTTCATTGGCCGGCCTGGGTAGCTTTGCCTACCGTACTGCTGTAACAAGCACCGGAAGTTATCCGTTTAGTTCCGATCCGGTATACAGTATTGGTTACAAACCATCAACAACCGGTAACCAGGAATTAAAATGGGAAACCAACGAACAAACCGACCTGGGTATTGATGCCCGATTCCTGAAAAGCAGGTTATCCATGACTTTTGACTACTTCGTTAAAAAAACCAAAGACCTGATTGTAACCGGAATTACTCCTTCTACCATTGTAGGTAATACAGCTTCGCCTATTAATGCAGGTAACATCGAAAACACCGGTTTTGAGCTGGAACTTGGATGGAAAGACATGAAGGGTGATTTTTCCTACGATGTGAGAGGAAATATCTCATCAATTAAAAACAAAGTAACCAATATTCACGAATCGCTGGATTATATCCCCGGAACGGGCTTCCATACCACCAGTGGTATTACCCGTTTTGAAGTTGGGAAACCAGCCTGGTATTTTTATGGTTACGAGTTTGAAGGTATCGATGTAGCTACCGGAGATCCTGTTTTTGTTGATCAAAATTCAGATGACATCATTAACGATGATGATAAAGTTGACCTCGGAAAAGGTATACCCGATTTAACTTACGGTATTACTTTAAATGCAGCCTATAAAGGTTTTGATGCTATTGTGTTCGGTCAGGGATCGTATGGAAATGATATTTACTCTTGTTTAAACCGTACTGATTATGCCGTTAATAGTTTAACCTATTTTACTGAAAACAGATGGACTGCGGATAACACAAATGGAATCAGACCTCGTGCAGGAGCCAATGATCTGGATAAATATTATACCTCTTCGGCAGCTGTTTTTGATGGTTCATATTTCAAAATCAAACAAATTCAGTTAGGTTACACACTCCCTGGTTCCGTACTCGATAAAGTGGGAATGAAAATACTAAGGGTTTATGCATCGCTCGAAGATTACTTCACCTTTACAAAATATAAAGGTTTCGACCCGGAAGTAACAGGTGTTGGAAATGCATTGGGAGTTGATAAAGGAAGTTATCCGAACTCGAAGAAAATCATATTTGGTTTTAATGTGTCATTCTAATCTTAACCAAAAAATCGAATAAAAATGAAACGAATAACATTAATATATTTAGCCGCCATTGCAATGGTTTTCACCATGCTTTCGTGCGAAGATGAATTGGATATAGTGCAAAAAGGTGCTATTAGTTTAGAAGAATATTATGGCAGCGACGAAAGTGCTGAAGGAGCAGTAAGCGCAATTTATGGCGAACTGCGCGGAATGATGTACAATTACAAATTCCTGAAAAATATTTGTTCAGATGATGTGTGGGCTGGTGGTGCTGACCGTGGCGACAACAACGACCTGGAAAAAATGAACGAATTTACTTTTAGTGCCGAGCACGGTTTTCTTTCGGGATGTTTCCAGAGCTATTACAATATTATATACAATGCCAATATTGTAATGCAATATATCCAACCCGATTCAGACGTTAAAAAGCAAATGATTGCTGAAGCAAAAGTATTTCGTGCATTGGCTTATATCGATCTCATTTCGTTGTGGGGAACGCCTCCTTTGGTAGATCATCCGCTGGATCCGTCGGAATATCAAAAGACAAACGGAGATCCGGCTGAATTATGGGCTTTGGTTGAAACCGATTTAACTGAGGCAATTGCCTCAGGTAGTTTGATGCAAAAATCAAATGTAAATGATGATTCGGTTTACCGTGTTACAAAACAATTTGCACAAACTTTATTAGGTAAAGCCTACCTGTATCAAGGGAAAAATTCAGAATCAGCTGCAGCTTTCGAGTCGGTAATCGGCTCAAATCTTTACGCTTTATATCAGGGCGAATATGATGATATTTTTGCTTTCTCGAACAAGAACAATAGCGAATCGATGTTTGAGGTGAACCGTGTGGTTGACGCCAACAACGTGTGGGATAACTTCGATTTTTGGCACTTAATGATACATTTCCGTACCGACCGTTTTACAGCTAAACCGGTTACGGCTTTAGGATTATCAGATTTGGGCTGGGGATTTTGTTTACCGCAAAAGGACCTTTACGACGCATTTGTTGCTGAAGAAGGTGAAGACGGATATCGTTTGAACCGTACGCTGAAAACCTATGAGCAGATTCAGGAAATGGGTGCCAGTATGGATCCCGGAAAAACAATTATTGCTGAAGGGTATTTTTTCTGGAAAACAAGAATAACCAAAGATGCAGTGCCGGCAGCAGGTTCTAATTTCACCTGGGATCACAACGTGCGTATTATGCGCTATGCCGATGTGCTTCTTATGGCAGCAGAAGCCAACTTGCTGGCAGGTAACCAAAGCAAGGCCGATACTTACCTGAATATGGTTCGTTCGCGCGCTAAATTGGAGAATAAAAGTGCAACAATGGAGGCCATTAAAACTGAGCGCAGACTTGAACTCTGTTTCGAAGATGTTCGCTACCAGGATTTAATTCGCTGGGGTGATGCCGAATCAGCATTGTCAGGTCAGGGTAAAGAGTATCCGGTTATGACTTCAAACGGTGCTGTAACTTTTAAATCAACCGGAAACAGCGAAGGAAAATACGGATTTCAGGAACGAAATACCTTATTCCCGTTTCCATCAACCGAGATTCAGTTAAACAAAAATATTGTTCAAAATCCGGGTTGGTAATTTATACTGTTTATGTAGGATAATAAAAATGCAATAATATGAGTACTGCAAAAGGGATTATATTCTTATTCCTGATGAGCTTCATCTTTATTTTATCGGCATGCAAAAATGACGACGACAATGAGCTGGAGTTGATTGTTACCGATAATGTTAGCTTGTTGGCCAATAAGACTATAAACAGCACTGTACTTGGTCAAACCATGAAGTTCAACATTATTTTACCCAACGATTATTATACCAATACTGATCGTTACTATCCGGTACTTTACTTGTTGCACGGAATGGGGGGGGATAATACGGATTGGGCAATTCAGGGCAATGCCAAACAATTGGTACAGGACGCCTTTAAAAACAAGGTTGTAGCACCAATGATTGTGGTTATGCCTGATGCATTCAACACGTTTTATGTAGATGGCTATCAGAACGGGTTAAAATATGAAACCTATTTTTGGGACGAATTCTTACCTTTTATTGAAAGCACCTACCGTGTTGATGCCTTGCGCGAGAATCGGTTTATTGCCGGTTTGTCGATGGGTGGTTTTGGAGCCTCATATTATGCATTTACTTCTCCTGATAAATTCGTGTATTGTTATTCGATGAGCGGAGCCGTAGAAGGTATTGGTTTAGCCAGTACCCCTTCAATTGCCGATATTATTAAGGCATACGAATCTTTCGGCGATTTACCTGCTTACACCATGGATTGCGGAATTTCCGACCCGCTGGTTTATAATTCAAACCAAGTGGTGCACGCAAAATTACTGGAGGCCGGATTCGACCACGAGTATATTGAACGTGACGGAACGCACGATTGGCTGTTCTGGAAAAAATCGCTTGAAATGGCTTTGGAACGCATCGGACAATACACCAACTAAATAGAACTAAAAAAATAAAAAAATAAATTATATGAAAACTACATGGAAAATTTTTATGTTCCTCTTAACAGCCACAATTGCGCTGGTTTCGTGCGAGGAAGATTCGCTTGATCCACTTACCGGGAAATATTCACCTCCCGAGGTGTATGATCTTACTGTACTTGGAACACAGGACCGGGTAAAAGATGGTCCGCTTTATACATTCTCTATCGACTTGACGGATGAGGGGGCGAATACTTTGAGTATGAAACTTTTTTCAACTGATTATATATTGCCGGCTTCTGACTTTACGCCAAGTAACCAAGCCGCTAACAGAACCTATTTGCTTGGAACTGACGGCACAACTTTTAACGGACAACAAATTACGGACGGTACAATAAGTATTGCAGCTCAGGACAGTAATTACACGCTTAGCGGAATTCTTTATCTGGCCGATGAAACCGTGCTTAAACTTACCGGAGCATTTACGTATGCTTATCAGCCCGATCCGTACACGCCAATTTTTACTTACACGGATGAAACAGTTTCTCCGGCAATGGGCGGTGCGCAAGGTGCAACACCTATTGAAGGGAGTACCATGCACAAAATTACGGTTTTTGCAGATGATGTTTTCTATGCTTATCTTGAACTTGTTGCCGAAGCAAATGCAACATCGCTTTCAGGAACTTATTCGGTGAAAGATGGAGTTAATGCAATTGGACAGTTGGCAAACGGATATTATGTTGATCTTGCATGGTATGGAATGGCCGGTGTTATGGAAGGTGGCTCGTATTACATGAAAGGTGAAGAGAAGATGTATATCCGCGAAGGTGATGGTGCCATTACCATTGTTGACAATGGCGGAATAGTAACAATCACAGGAGACAACCTTGGAATCCTGAATCTTGACGCTTTGATTAGCTCCGGGGGAGCAACATGGTCGGTACTGGATACTCCTGGAAGTGTGAAGGTTACCGATGCAACAAAATTATAGCACCCGGTAATTTCTAGTACTACAGAAAAATCACTCACTACTAAAATGTATACAAAATGAAATTAAAAATCTCAATTACTAGCATTCTTCTCTTGTTACTGGGGATGAATATCTATGCTCAGCAAGCTTTGTTTGGCGGGCAAAACATTATTTCTCCGGAAATAAACAACGATAATAGCGTTACATTTCGCTTTAATGCGCCTAATGCCGATACGGTGAAAATTACCGGTGATTTCTTACCTCCAGAGAAAATAAAAACGCAGTGGGGTATATTTGATGGCCCGGGAAAGGCATTGTTGAAAAAGGATGCAAACGGAATCTGGAGTTTTACTTCACAACCTTTGGAATCTGATCTGTATAGCTACTCATTTATCGTTGATGGCGTAACCAATACCGATCCGAATAATGTTTATATGATCCGCGATGTTGCCTCCATCACCGATGTGTTTATCGTTGGCGGAGGAAAAGGCGATTTGTACAATGTGCAGGATGTGCCACATGGTTCAGTTACACGTCGTTGGTACGATTCTCCGGGAAATGATATGAAGCGACGCATTACCATTTATACGCCTCCGGGTTACGAAGAAAGTAAGGATAAATATCCGGTTTTGTATTTGTTACACGGAATGGGTGGCGACGAAGAAGCCTGGATTGCTCTTGGACGAACTTCTCAGATTTTGGATAACCTGATTGCACAGGGAAAAGCAAAACCAATGATCGTGGTTATGCCCAACGGCAATGTAGCTCAGCAAGCAGCTCCCGGCGAATCGCCAAAAGGATTGTACAAACCAAACATGCAATTGCCAAACACCATGGATGGTAAGTATGAAGCAACATTTATGGATATTGTGAAATTTGTTGAAAGCAATTATCGGGTGAAGGCCGACAAGGCCGACCGTGCCATTGCAGGCCTTTCTATGGGAGGCTACCATTCTTTGCACATTTCACGCTACTATCCGAATACTTTTGATTATGTTGGTTTGTTTTCAGCAGCTATTATGCCGGATGCCGCAATGAAATCGAAAGTTTATGAGAATTTTGACGAAACACTAAAAGCCCAAATAGATAACGGGTACAAGCTGTATTGGATTGGAATTGGCAAAACCGATTTCTTGTATCAGACCAACACAGACTTTCGCGCAAAACTTGATGGTATGGGAATGAAATACACTTACGTGGAAACCGAAGGTGGTCATGTTTGGACCAACTGGCGGGTTTATCTTAGTGAATTTGCTCCTTTACTATTTAAATAAAATAAAGATCCGGTGCGGTAGTGCCGGATCTTTTATTACCTGTTTGGAATTAGCAACATCGTAAATTAAAACAAATGAAAAAGATATTTTTAATAGTTATTGCTTGTCT
>NZ_JBFHGM010000118.1:0-14529 GCF_041583095.1 Draconibacterium sp. | reverse complement strand
TTTGTTTATGGCGCGTCCCGACCTGATGTTAACCGGTCGTACGCTGATGGGCCACGCATCATCAAAAGATCAGCAACTTGACGACCATTATTTCTCATCCATCCCAACGCGTGTAAACAAGTTCATGCAGGATGTTGAGAATGAAGCCTACAAACTGGGAATTCCGGTAAAAACACGCCATAACGAGGTGGCCCCAAACCAGTTTGAGCTGGCCCCGATTTACGAAGAAGCCAACCTGGCTAACGACCATAACCAGTTGTGCATGGACATTATGCAGAAAATTGCCCGTCGTCATAAATTCCGCATTCTTTTCCACGAAAAACCATTTGCGGGAATTAACGGATCGGGAAAACACAACAATTGGTCGTTATCAACCGATACCGGAGTGAATTTGTATTCGCCGGGTAAAAATCCAAAATCAAACCTGCAGTTTTTAACGTTTGTAATTAATACATTAAAAGCGGTTTACGATAACCAGGATTTGC
This sequence comes from Draconibacterium sp., assembly GCF_041583095.1. Classification (NCBI taxonomy): domain Bacteria; kingdom Pseudomonadati; phylum Bacteroidota; class Bacteroidia; order Marinilabiliales; family Prolixibacteraceae; genus Draconibacterium; species Draconibacterium sp. The sequence continues at coordinate 14,044 of NZ_JBFHGM010000118.1, read as the reverse complement.
TTCGCGCCAGTATCTTAACCGCGTCGAACCAGCACCGATTGGGAGCCAATGAAGCTCCTCCGTCAATCATTTCTGTATTCCTTGGATCAGAAGTTTCGGCTATGCTCGATTTAATGGAAGAAGCAGTGGTTGACCGTAAAATGACTCCGGATGAAAAAACTGCTTTAAAACTGAATATCGGTCGTATCCCTGAAATTATTCTCGACAATACCGACCGAAACCGTACATCGCCATTTGCTTTTACCGGAAACCGTTTTGAGTTCCGCGCTGTAGGATCGATGGCCAACAACGCTTCTGCTTTAATTGTGTTGAACACCGCAGTTGCCGATCAGCTGAAAAAGTTTAAAATTGAGGTAGATACCCTGATTGAAAAAGGAGTGAAAAAAGATGAGGCGATCTTCCAGGTATTGAAAACGCTGATCATCGATACAAAACCAATTCGTTTTAACGGCGATGGTTACAGCGAAGAATGGGTAAAAGAAGCCGAAAAAAGAGGTTTAACCAATATTGGAAATGTGCCGGATTCTTTGGCGGCCTACATGCGCGAAGAGTGTATCGACCTGTTCAACCGTAATGGCATTTTCAACAAATCCGAATTGGAAGGCAGGGTAGAGGTTGAATACGAGAAATTCATTATGAAGGTGCAGATTGAATCGCGTGTTCTTGCCGATATTGCCATTAACCACATTGTGCCAACGGCAGTGGAGTATCAAACCATGTTGCTCGAAAATGTGAAAAACCTGAAAGAAGTATTTCCTGAGGAGGAATTTTTGTCGCTGGCAGGTGGCCGTTTAGACCTGATCAGAGAAGTGGGAGGCCATATTTCCGCGATTAAAGCAAAACGCAAAGAAATGATTGCCGCACGTGCCAAAGCAAACAAGGTGGAAGATGTGGTTGAAAGATCAAAAGAATACGACAAAGAAGTGCGTCCGTACCTGGATGAAATTCGCGACCATATCGACCGACTTGAATTGATTGTTGACAACGAAAAATGGCCGTTACCAAAGTACCGCGAGCTGCTTTTTGTTCGATAAAAAGAAGTTTACAACACTACATAAAAGACTTTCTGATTTTCAGGAAGTCTTTTTTGTAGCTGTATACTTAAGCAACTAATAATTCGTTAGATAAAAGACTAAACGATATTATTGGAAATAGTCGGTAAAAAAATTTACTTTTATTCCCCGAAATTGAATGGGTATGAAGCAGGTTAAACTAGCTGTTTTTGGTGTTATAATCATAGTTTTAAGTGGTTGCGGTTCGGCCAGATACGGACGCGATGCTACATTGTCGCAGGATATTGGCGAATATTACAAAGCCATTGAAAAATACCGTAAGGCCAGAAAAAAGGAAAAGAACCGAGAGAAAAGAATTGAATACGCATATCAGTTGGCAGAATGTTACCGGGCAATCGGATTGTATGATTACGCTGCCCAGAATTACAAATTTGCCATTCGTTTGGGATTTGATGATAAAGAAGCGCTGCTGCATTATGCTGATATGTTGCGTATTACACAGAAATACGAAGAGGCTTACGAAACCTACCGTACCTATCTCGAGGCAGTTCCGGGCGACCAGCGTGCTTTAGATGGTGTTGAGGCCATGCAAAAAACACAGGAATGGGTGGCCAATCCCACAAGGCATATCATCAACCCTATAAAAGAAATTAACTCTCGCGAGAGCGATTTTGCCCCGGTTTTTGTTGGAGGCCGCGATAACGAGATCTATTTTACCTCATCGCGGGAAGCCTCTACCGGTAAAAAAGAAAGTATGATTACCGGCCAAAAATACACCGATATTTATCGGGCAACTTTTGGCATTCAAAGGCAGAAATGGGAAAAACCCAGGTTGCTGGACGAGAGTATGATTATTAACACCGGCGATGAAGAAGGTGCTGTTACCTTAAGTTCAAGTGGCGAGGAAATGATATTTACACGCTGCCGTTACGACAAGTCAGAGCCCCTGGGTGCCGAATTATACTCCACTTCGCAGTCGCGTGGTTCGTGGTCAAGTCCAATAAAATTACAAATTGTTGGCGATAGTATTATTGCAGCTCACCCTGCACTCAATCCTGATGGAACAGAGATCTATTTTGTGTCTGACATGCCCGGAGGACAGGGCGGAAAAGACATTTGGAAGGCAACGGTTGATGGTGGATCTTTTGGAAGACCGGTAAATCTTGGTCCCACTGTAAATACATCGGCCGATGAAATGTTCCCTTTTGTGCGCGATAACGGAGATCTTTATTTTGCTTCGAACGGCCACATCGGGCAGGGAGGTTTCGATCTTTTTCATGCCTACAAAAACGACGATGGAATTTTGGTGGTTGAAAATATGGGCTCACCAATGAATTCGCCTTCCGACGATTTTGGAATTGCATTTGTAACCGGCGAAAACAAAGGAATGTTCACCTCGAACCGCAAAGGATCGCGTGGCGATGATATTTATTCATTTGTAGTTCCTCCGAAAGTTTACCAGATAGAAATTGACGTTTTTAATAAAGAAACGGCATCGCATCTGGATGGATCGACCATGCGTGTGATCGGGACTGACGGTACCAACCTGAAAATTCGTGCCCGTGGCGGTAAGTTTAAAATGAAACTGAAGCCCGAAACAGAATATGTTTTTGCTGCGTTTAAAGATGGATTTTTGCGCGATAAAGCAGCAGTAAATACCATTGGATTGGAGGACAGTAAAGATTTTCGTTTTACCATGAACCTTACTCCAACCGATGCGCCGATAAAAGTTGATAATATTAACTACGAGTTTGGCAGCTGGGAATTACTCGAAAGTTCGAAAACTGCGCTCGATACCCTGGTTCAGATATTGGTTTTTAACCCAACCATTACCATTGAGTTGATGGCGCACACCGATTATGTTGGCAGCGAGCAGTTTAACTTCGACCTGTCGCAGAAACGTGCACAAAGTGTGGTGGATTACCTGATTGAAAAGGGAATAAACCCGAATCGTTTGGTAGCGAAAGGTTATGGCGAAACCTGGCCAAAGACGGTAACTCGAAAATTAGCTAATCAGTACGATTTCTTAAAACGCGGCGATGAACTGACAGAAGAGTTTATTCTGAAATTGCCCGAAGCACAGCAGGAAATTGCCCGTGGAATTAACCGTAGAACGGAGTTCCGGGTACTGTCAACCGACTTTATCGAACGATTCGATGCTGAGCCGGAAGGTTAATTGTCTTCGTCGGGTTCTTCTTCTTTTTCCTCTATTGGTGGTTTTACCACTTTTCGGGTAGAGTAATAATCTGTCTGGTACATTTTACGTCTTTTATGTTTTTGTACTGCCTTATCAATCGCTTGTAGTGGAACACCTAATATCGGTAAAAAACTTATTGATGAGGCTTCTGTTCGCATAAGGCGGTTGTGTTCGGTCATTATTGTTGTAGTTGGATCACTCTCCGGTTTCATTTTGTTGTATTTGAGGGGTTTGTAGTCGCCTAAAAAATTAAGGTTTTCCTGGGCGCGTTCCGAGTCGGTTTTTTGCTCGGGACTAACCACCACTTCGGGAATTTGCACGTCTTCTGATTCCATTTTAATGATCGGATTCTGCATCAAATTGTACACCTGAACCGATATCCGAAAATAGGAGATGTGCGAGAATATCAGCGAGTCCTGGGCGCTTACGGTTAGTTTAAAAACTCCATTGGCTCTTGTAATGTCTTTTTCTAAGGTTCTGGGGTTAATTACATATACATCGGCAATTGGAAGCCCATCAGTGTTTACCGTTTTCCCTTCAATGATAAAGGTGGGCGAGTCTTGAGCGTAGGCATTAATACAACAGGTAATGGCTAACAGAATGGTTATTGACTTCATTTTTGTTTAGTTTTCAGCATAAAGGTCGGGATAACTTGTTTTAAGGTAACTGAAAAAAAACTAAACTATGTTAATAGATTTTTTGGAGGCCCGGATTAGTTTACCGCGAAGCCGGAGAATAGGGAATACGAAAATAGAACACTGTTCCTTCTCCAACTGCGGAGTTAAAGCCAATATCTCCTTTTAGCAGATCGATGTTGCCTTTACAGATTGAAAGTCCCAAACCAACTCCATCGTAAAATTCTTTATGTTCGTTATGTGCCTTTTGAAAACGTTTAAAGATGTATTGCTGTTTTTCGGGTGCAATGCCAATCCCAGAGTCTTCGACAGTAAACTTCAACATATTATTATCAAGCGTATAGCTTAATTTTATGGTGCCTGCTTCCGTATATTTATTGGCGTTGTTGAGCAAATTCATAATTACCTGCCGAAGTTTTCCGGCATCAGTAACAATGTGGCTTTTTTCATCACTCAATCCTTTTTCGGCTACAAATTTTATCGAATTTTTTACAGTGGGTTTAAAAGCTGCATCTATTTCATCGATCATATTGTTCAGGGTAAAAGTGTTGTTGAATACTATTACATTTCCTGATTCAATCATTGAAATATCAAGCAGTTGATTAACGATATACAGCAATTGATTCGAGCTGTTTCGAATGATGGCCAGGTACTGATTTACTTCTTGCTCATTAAACTCCTGGGTGTTCAGAATATCAGAAAAGCCAACTATGCTATTCATCGGAGTTCTGATCTCGTGCGAAATGTTTTGTAGAAAAGCTGTTTTTAAAGCGTTGCTTTTTTTTGCCTCGGCTTCCGCCTTCCGTAATTTCCTGAGGTGCGATTTTAATAGTAACAGCAAAAGTACAGCGGTAGTAGCCACATAAAACCACCCTTTATAGGTTTGAAATTTGGTCAGAATTTCCTGGTTACTGGTTACCGATAGTAGAAACCGATCGGAGAAAATGATCCAGAGCCCACCAATAAGGAGGTAGAGTAAGGTAATGCGGTATTCAAATTTAATCTTTTTTTTCACAGCCAAGGGCATAATAAATGACACACTTATAAACCAGGATTGCGAAACAAATGTAGTAAAAGTTGGCTTAGCTATTAAATGTCAGCTTTTGCCAGAGGCCAGTTTTTCATTTATAAGCTGCTCAATTTCGTCGAGTTTGTCGATGGGCACCGCGTTTAGGGTTTTGGTAATGTCGACCACCTTTTCCGTTTTGCGGATATTGTTTATCGGATGTTTGCTGTCTACGGTATTCTCATTATCCGGAATCCACTCAAAAAAGTCGTTGGGTGTACAACGCAATAGAAGGCATAGTTTTTCCATCTCTTTGGGCCTGATATAAGCAGCCTGATTTTTATTTAGTTTTACCGCAAAATTACCTGAAAAACCGGCATTAACCAGGTACGAATAGGGCCGGTAAATTCCCCTGGCTTTAAAAATACGTTCGAAGTTGTAGCGTAACATTATTTTTAGCTTTTAACGTTTATCGGTATTCAAGTTACGGCATTTTCCCCACAATTATATCCTTAAAGTGTGTATTTTACTCTTAACAACATTTATTTTCATGTATTTACTTTTATATGAACTGTAAACCGAGGTTTATTCACTGCATACATTAGTTAATAAGATGTGTATAGCAAAGAATTATATGTATACAGTGCATTTTGTGCTGTGAATATTACCTAATACACTCTTCACACTATAGTTTTACATGTATATATTGAAGTTTGTACATCGTACATTGGGAAGTTAACTATGCGCAAACTGGGTTATGCTCTGTAAAGGGTTAAATAACTATGTTTTTGAGGAGTTTTTCTCAGGAAGAAAGTTTTTAATTTGAACGAAACGAATTTTCTGTTTATGCTTCGCTTTGCATTACTTCTTTCAGGCGTTTAATCTGGGTTGGATTTCCCAAAACAAAAAGCTGATCGTTGCGCGAAAGTATCATTTGCGGATCGGGATTAAAAACGTAACGGGCTCCGCTAATTTTTATTCCAATAATGTTGGCTCCCGTTGTTTCGCGAACCCTGAGCTCAGCAATTGATTTGCCCACAAATCGTTGTGCCAGACTTTTACACGCCACTTCTTCCAGCGTAACATCCTGCGATTTTTGCAGCAAAATATATTCGATAAACTCAACCACATCGGGTTGGTGCACCAGCTTTGCCATTCGCTGACCTCCAATACGTTCAGGCATAATTACATTAGTGGCACCGGCGCGTTTCAGTTTCATCTGGCTTTCCAGTTCCGAAGCGCGGCTGATAACGGTAAGTCCCGGGTTCATGCTTCGGGCGGTAAGCACCACAAATACGTTATCGGCATCGTTTGGAGTGGTGGCAATTAATGCTCTTGCCCGGTTAATGCCTGCTTGCTCCAGCGTTTCTTCATGCGTTGCATCGCCCTTAATGTATAACAAATTAGGGTTTTCGCGTATTCTAGAAATAACGTTATCGCGTTTGTCGAGAATAACAAACTCAACATTGTTTTCGGCCAGTTCCATGGCTGCCTGTTCGCCATTACGGCCATATCCCACAATTATTACGTGGTCTTTTAGTTTTGCAATTTTTTTATCCACCCTGTACGTTTTTATATAGTTAGCCAATTCTCCGTCGAAAACAAAACGTGCCATATTCGAGCCTACATAGGCCAAACTACCCAGACTCATTATAATTAAAGCAATGGTAAATATTTTTCCATCGGGGGTTAAGGGATGCGAACCAACCTCTTTAAAACCAACAGTGGAAATGGTAATCACGGTCATGTACACACTGTCGAGCAGGTTCATGTCCTCGATATAATAATACCCGGCTGAGCCAAAAATAAGAATGGAAAATAGCAAGCCAATACCAATTTGAATGGTTTTGCTCGAAACCGCCTGAAATTTATTATACTGTTGGCTACTTGTTGGCATGTTAGTCGTCCTGATTTTACATTGATGAAACTAATTTCACCCCTAATTGGCAATTTAAACATTTTTTTGATTCGCAGTAATAGTTTTTTAGTTGAAGTAAAGCTTGCGAATCAAAAGCCGAGCGCGCCTGAACACCGAGATCTGTCCATTTTGAAATAATGGAATTGTTCTCGGCTGGTAGGTTTTCGAGAAACCCGAGCGCACGGTTTTTTAACTGGTGTTTATTTTGTTTTTCGCCGTACACAAATAAAAAAGGAACAATAACATTGATAATCAGAATGTGGGCCGCAGTATTTCCCAGTTCCTTTGGTTGGGTGTTTTTCGATAATTTATTGAAGTTGTAATGTGTATCCCAGTATTCAGAGGCTTTTACCTTAAATAATTGTTTAAGTTCTTCAACGGACTCAATTTCCATGATTTTTGAAAACAGTCCTTCTGTTTGATAAATTAGCGCTGCCAGTTGCGAAATACGAATAGTAGGGAAATTAGGTGGCCGCAAACGCATAAATTTCCACAAATGGCCTTCAATTCCTTTAAGCTTGTACTTCTTGTACAGAAAGGAATACTCGTCGCGAAGGCGGATAAAATACTCGTCGCCCAACAATTGCTGGTTTAGTAATCCTGAATTCCCGAACAACAAGGCTTCCAGTTGAAAGAGGCTGTTTTTGTGTTTAAGCAGCGTTTGAATAGAGAGCGACTTTGCCAGCAACTCAAAGGGAACGGCATTTACTTTAAACCCAAACATGCGTGCCAGTAGTTGAAAAAATGTCTCTTCCCAGTTGTTGTTGTTTTGCTCAAGTTGCTCAACAATGGCTTGTGTTTTTGTTTCCAGCCGTTCAATCATCAGCCGGTTAAAACCCAGTTGCAACAGTATCGGATTAACTTTATGAAACTGGTTCTCGCAGGCAATCCAGGTTTGGGCATTTATCAGCTTTTGGTAATTGTGTTTAAGTTGTTCCGGGTAGTTCAAAATCAACGTTGGAATTATTTCTCCATTACTTCTGGCTATTGTTGTGTCGGCCGTTTCAACCACGTGCAAAATAACGTTGTCGTAGGCTTTGTCGTTGGTATGTTCGTGTTTTTGCCAGTCGGAAGCTGATTTATGAATTTCGATATTACCGGCCCACGTAGTTTCGTTTAATTTGATCTTCGCATTAAAAAAATCGGGACCGGAGTCGGTATTTTTTCGTCCCTGGTCGATAATCTCCAGCCTGTCGCCTTCAACCGTTTGTATATGATTTGTTGTAAAAAGTTTGTTTTGCCAAATGTATTGAAGAAATTCTTCAGGCATATTTTGCAAGTCAGCCATTTGGGAATATTTTTTAGTTTCCCTTAAAAATAAGGAAAATGTTTGAGATATTGGAAATTGGTGGTCTGACTCGAAGTCGGGCTATCAATCAGTAGTCACTTTATTTTCTGAAAAATATCCCACAAAACAATTCCGGCACTTACCGAAATATTGAAAGAATGTTTGGTTCCGTATTGGGGAATTTCAATGCTGCCATCGCAAAGATTCACCACACTTTGTTTCACTCCTTTAACTTCGTTGCCAAAAACCAGCGCTACTTTTTCATCATCGGCAGGTTGATAATCGGGCAGCATAATACTGTTTTCCACTTGTTCAATGGCATAAACCTTAAACCCTTCCTCCTGTAATTTTTTCACCACTTCTTCGGTGTGCTCAAAATATTCCCAGTCAACCGATTTTTCGGCATCAAGAGCGGTTTTCCTGATTTCGTTGTTGGGAGGTGTGGCTGTAATTCCGCACAGGTAAATTTTATTAATCAACAAGGCGTCCGAAGTGCGAAACACTGAGCCAATGTTGTTACAACTTCTTATATTATCAAGCACCACAACAATGGGTGATTTAGTCGATTTTTTGTATTCCTCAACGCTTAAACGGCCAAGTTCTATATTTCTGAGTTTGCGCATAAATCTTTTTGTTTCAATGTGATTCTACCAGTTCACTGCTTTTCGTCTGAATGGTTGCGACATACAACGTGCACCGCCTCCACCGCGTGCCAGTTCCGATCCGGCAATGGTTATCACGCATTTTTTGTAATCGTCAACCGCTATTTTTCCCGAAATAATATCGGTAGCCGCAATTACCTCGTAGCCGTTTTTGTTTAGCTCCTCAATGGTATGTACGTTACGCTGGTAGCCGATTATTTTTCCCGGAGCAAAAGCCAAAAAGTTAGCACCGCTGTGCCATTGCTCGCGCTCCTGGATCCACTCGTCGCTGTTGCCACCACACGAAATCGGGTTTAAATCCATGCCCAGTTTTTTTAACGCTTTCGGCAGGTTGGGCATTTCTTCAATCCGGCTAACATCGCCGTTTTCAATTTCAATGTGAATGGTTTTAAAACGGCTCATTCCGAAAATTACCGGCGGATAAACCATACATTCATCCGTATTCAGAAAAGTAAAAACCATGTCGAGGTGAATACACGACTCGGGTGTTTCAGGCAGCTCCTGAACGATAATATGTTGTTTTTCTTTTTTGTGCTTTTTAATGTTTTCGATGATAAAATCAATTCCCTGCGTGCTGGTTCTAACGCCGGTGCCAATAACAAAAATATCGTCGCGTGCAATTTGCACATCGCCGCCTTCGACCATCGATTTTCGGTTCACCATAATGTTCGATTCGGGTTTGGCAGGATTCAAAACGTGGGTCTCAATTTCCGGGTGGTACTTATAAATGGCCTCCATAATAACCGATTCCCGCTCGCGAACAGGATTGGCCATTTTGCCAATAAGCATATCGTCATTCATTGCCATCGCCGAGTCGCGTGTGAAAAACAGGTTGTGTAAAGGGCGCAGCAAAAAACGCTCATTACTCAGGTAATTGGTTAGGTTGTTTTTCTCCAGCACCACACCTTCAATCAGCATTTTTGCCAGTTTTTTCGCATCGGTTTCCAACATTTGCTGGCATGAATCGATGTATTCAGTCATGCAGATTTCTTTCAGCAGTTCTTTTTTTACTGCATCAGTAGCCAGAATATCGGCCAGCAGATCTTTCACCTGGTAAACCTTCGATACCTTTTTTAGCACACCTTCAAACTGGGCATATTCGGTCGAGGCAATCGACAAATTTAAAATGTCGCTATACAGTGCACGTTCGGCATTTGCCGGAGTCATGTTTTCAACTTCCGAACCCGGAGTGTGGATAATTACGCCTTCCAGTTGGCCAATTTCTGAATGAACCGATGTTTGCATAATCGCGTATAATCTTTTGTTTTCGGAACCAAAGATATAAACTTTGTATGGTCCGTAATTGATTAACGAATATTTCGTTCTACTTTTATGTTGTTAAAAATATTTTAATGAAGAGGTTTGTTTTTATACTGTTTTTAATGTTGGGAGCATTGCTGACCGGGGCGCAGGAAACCGATTCTTCTGAGGTCCATATGGGTTATATTCAGGATGGCGACACTATTATTTTTAAGAACATAAAGGAGATACCTGTTTTTCCGGATCGTGAGTTTAAAAACAACCGGGAATACCGGCGTTATACACGTTACATACAAAAAGTGAAAAAGGTGTACCCGCTGGCTGTTGAGGCACGCGAATTGTTGAAAGAGTACGAGCCCGAATACTATGCCCTGCAAACACGAAAAGAACAACGGAATTTGATGAAACAGTTGGAAAAGGAACTGCTCGATAAACACAAAGATGAACTGAAAACATGGTCGATTTCGGATGGGCGGATTTTACTGAAACTGATTAATCGTGAAACGGAGCGAACGCCGTATAGTTTGATAAAAGATTTCAGGGGCGGATTTAGCGCTACCTTTTGGCAGGGAATTGCCAAACTTTTCCGGAACGATTTAAAAGCCGGTTACGATCCTGATGAAGAAGACCAGGTGCTGGAAGAGATCGTTACATTAATTGAATTAGGTTATTTGTAGCATGCGAGACCACATCAGAACTTTTATTGCCATAAAAATTACTCCAAACAAGGAAGTACTGAAACTGCTACAGCATTTTAAAAACCAGTTTTCCAACGACCGGATAAACTGGATTGATCCCAATAATCTTCATTTAACGCTGCGTTTTATAGGCAATACAACACGCGAACAGCTTTACGAATTGGTCGATCGGTTGGAGCTCTTAATTTCTGAAAAACCGAAATTTGAGATCACCCTAAAAGGAACGGGTTATTTTAAAAGCAAAAACCAGCCACGCGTTTTGTTTATTAAACTCAACGAATCGGAGGAGCTGTTGCAACTGGTGCCGGAAATCGAGAAGCAGGTGGTTGCCTGTGGTTTTGATGGCGAGCAAAAAACATTCAGGCCACACTTAACGTTGGGCCGCATAAAATCAGTGGAGAACAGAGCCCGGTTTTTCTCTATTTTGGATGAAATGCTAACGGAAGAATACCAGAAAGTTGAGGTGAAAGAACTAATGCTGTTTCAGAGTATATTAAAACAAACCGGCCCGGAATACAGGCCAATAAAAACATTTCCGTTAAAATGATTGCCAATACACCAAAACCACCATACTATGCAGTGATTTTTACTACACAGCGCACCACTATTGATGAAGGTTACGCAGAAATGGCGCAACAAATGTTGGAGCTTGCTCAACAACAGCCAGGCTTTTTGGGAGAAGAATCAGCTCGTGACGGATTGGGAATAACCGTTTCGTATTGGGAAAACCTGGAAGCGATTCAAAACTGGAAAAACAATGCCAAACATTTGCAGGCACAAAAACTGGGAAAAGAAAAATGGTATAAAAAGTACAAGCTACGAGTTGCACGGGTGGAGCGCGATGCGGAATTCTGAATGATAGAATGCTTTAATGCAGAAATGCTTAACTGGATTCTTGATACTGGATTCTTGATGCTGGATACTGAAAACTGATACTGAAAACTGAGACTGAAAACTGCGACTGAAAAGTTTTACTTTCCGTTTCCTTTTATACTAACCAGTATGGTGTAAATCAGGATTTTAAAATCGATGTATAAGGAAATGTTTTTCAGGTACATCATGTCGTAAGTTAAACGTTCCAGCATTTCATCAATATTCGATGCATAACCACATTTTACCTGCCCCCACGAAGTTATTCCCGGACGCAATTTTTGCAAGTGGGTGTAATGCGGTGCCCGTTTAATAATTTGTTTAATGTAGTATTCGCGCTCAGGACGCGGCCCCACCAACGACATGGTTCCCATTATTACATTAAAAAACTGCGGAATTTCATCGAGGTGTGTTTTACGAAGAAAACGACCAATTGACGTAATCCGTGTATCGTTTTCCGACGACAGGGCAGGCGAGCCATTTTCTGCTCCGTCAACCATACTTCTCAACTTGTAAATATAAAATGGTTTTCCGTATCGCCCTATGCGTTCCTGTTTGTATATGATTGGCCCTTTTGATGTTGTTTTAATGATAAACGCCAGCACAATAAATACCGGGAAAAACAGGATAAGTGCGATAATGGAGAACACTACATCCAGCAAACGTTTCATATTTTCCTGCCAGCCGGGCATTAATCCGTTACTGATCTTTATCAGCGGACTCCCGAAAATGGTATTGGTTTTTGTAATGCCCGATAGCAAATCGTACAAATCGGGGATTCCCCAAATGGTGATCTGCCTGTTTTCAATAATCGTAAGTATTTCACTCAGTTTATCGTGTTCGCTTGTTTCCAGCGCCAGAATAACTTCTTCAATTTGCTCTTTATCCAGAATATTGAGAATGTCTTTTATGTGCCCGAGCATAGGTAATTGCTCGCCTAAAACGGATTCGCTGGCCTGATCAAGTTCTATAAAACCAACAAATTTATTTCCGGCTGGTCTTACCTGGCTCAACATTTCGTTGTAAACCTTTAGTGCCTTTTCGTTACTGCCAATAATTAGCGTGTTAAAACCAATTTTGCGCTGGTGTATTTTATGAATGGTTTGTGTGGTCAGTATCAGGCGGAAAATATAGGTGAGCAAAAAATGTAATCCAAACAGCGTGAACACCAGATTGTAGTAGTTTTTATACGACCCAATCCAGTCGTCAAGTAAAAAGGCAAAGAAAATAACCACAACTCCAACTACCGATGTAAAGAAGGTTTGCCCCAGTTCAAGCAGTCGCGACCGGCGAAAAATGTTATTGTAAAAACCAACAATGTAATAAAAGGTAATCCAAAATGCAGGGATGATCAGCAAGCCTAAATAGAACTGCGGGGTGAGTTCAAACGGAACATCCCAACCGTTAAAATACTGGGGTTCAATAATTTCTTTTCGGTACACAAAAAAAGCAGCCCAGGCAAGTGCTGCAGCAAAAAAATCGAAAAATAAATATTTGGCTGTTTGCCGCGATTTATTCATTAACAAGCGATTAAGTCAGGTCGTTTTTGCAATCAGTAGTAAAACGCCTTGCAATGCAAAATGTTGCCGTAAAAGTAGTTTTTTGTTGGTATTAATGAATAGAAAACTGCGCGATCTTTTTGTTGATCTTTTGGGCCACGTGCATGGCAATTAAATAATCATCAAGTGTCGATATTTTTTTGATCTTTCCTTCAATTGCCTGAATGAAAAAATCCAGCTCTTTAACTATACAATCGTTGTCAAATTCAATAGGTTCATTATCAGACAAAAACTTTTCTTTGCTGAAATTGAATGTAGCAAATTGGTTGTCGGAATAAATTCTGACTTTAAAATTCTTCAGCGATTCCAGTTTCCCAAAATTCAGATTAACCACTGATGCATCGCCAAATTCAAGCCGAACGTTGGTGAATTTCGAGCTGTTATATCCCGGAAATGTAACCGCGCCAATTTTTTTCGGAGAAATGCCCGTAATTTTCAACAGCATAAGCAACATGGAGTACAGCGATTTCTTTTCGGTTACATATTCCTCGAAATTGGAATAATCGATAAAAGCCGGCGTTTTTATGTTTTTGTTTGCCCACTGAATGGCCGGCGAGAAAAAATACGGATTGGTAACCTGCACCACCGAGCGCGATTCGTTGATAAGCTTATTCAACTCAGTACACTCATCGATGGTAAGATCAGGATATTCAGCACAAAATATGTGTTTCGATTTTTTTATAATATCGCGCATGAATTTAAACGGCATGGGCGTTGAGTTGTCCATGATGATCAGATCGGCACGTTCAATTAATTCAACCCGGTTAAATTCCGGGATGGAATAATGAAAACCGGTGAGCTCTGCACTCGATCCAACAGATGCTTTCCCAATAATATTGATTTGGGCGTTTTTCTTGATCTCCAGTACAAATGGCTCAAGAATTTTAGTGTTCCCGATTAATCCAACATTCAGCATAGTGCGCTATTTAAAATGAATT
>NZ_JBFHGM010000117.1:0-14539 GCF_041583095.1 Draconibacterium sp. | reverse complement strand
AGTGCAACCCCGCAGTTCAGCGCAGTTTGACCTCCGAACGCCAGAAGTATTCCCTGTGGTTTTTCTTTTTTAATTACCTCTTCAACAAAATGAGGCGTAACAGGCAAAAAGTAAATTTTGTCTGCAATGTCTTCAGATGTTTGAATGGTTGCAATATTCGGATTGATAAGAACCGTTTCAACACCTTCTTCTTTCAACGCTTTTAGCGCCTGCGAACCGGAATAATCGAACTCACCGGCTTCTCCAATTTTTAGTGCTCCCGAACCAAGAACAATTGCTTTTTTAATATGTGTTTCTATCATGATAATTTTTGAATTTCGAATTATGATTAACGAATTAAGATTTCAGATTTATCATACATCTGCTACTTGTTTTTATTCTTTTTGGCTGTTTCAATACTTTTCACGAAGATCGATATCAACTCGTTATTCTCGTTGTAACAATCCTCGAGCATATTTAAATTTTTAACCAAACCTGAATATTTAATAATCTTTATTGCCACAAAAGTTTCTCTTAATTCTTTTAAACAAACACTCATTTTATGAATAAAGTCGTTTTTGCTTTCAGCACTTTGAGCTTCTCCATAGTTGAGTGCAGGTGAAGTACCTGATCTAACGATTTGACCTTTCATATGATTGCCGATTGGAGTATTTGGAAGTGCATCTGCCAGCCTGATAATCATGGCGGCAAATCGTATTAGTCTCTCTTCCAAATCAAACTTGTTCATATCTGCAATCATAAATCGTTAATCGTCATTCTGCGGTTCAATTCTTACTTCTTGCTCTCTACGATATTTTTAATGAACTCGTCAAATAAAAACTCGGTATCAACAGGGCCGCTCGACGCTTCAGGGTGAAACTGTGTTGAGAAGAAAGGCTTTGTTTTGTGCCTGATTCCTTCGTTGGTTTCGTCGTTCACGTTAGTAAATAATGGCTCCCAGTCGTTTGGCAACGTTTCGGTTGCTACCGCAAAACCGTGGTTTTGCGAAGTGATATAACATTTGTTTGTTCCTTCCAACAACACAGGCTGGTTGTGGCTGCGGTGCCCGAATTTCAATTTATAGGTTTCGGCGCCGGCGGCACGTGCCAGCAATTGGTTACCCAAACAAATTCCCATAATTGGCTTCTCTGCTCCGATTACATTTTTAATATACTCAACAGTTACATCACAATTTGCCGGGTCGCCCGGGCCGTTCGAGATAAACAATCCGTCGAATTCTTCATTGGTAAAATCGTAGTCCCATGGTACACGAATTACCGTAGCTCCGCGATTAAGCAAACAACGAATAATGTTGTTTTTCACACCGCAATCAATTAATACCACTTTGTGCTCTCCGTCTCCGTATACCTCACGTTCTTTGCAACTTGCAACAGCTACCAGGTTTTCTTTGTTAGGATCGTAAAAATCAATTTCATCTTCAAATTCGATCTTTCCCAGCATAGAACCTTTCTCACGTAAAATTTTCGTTAAGGCTCTCGTGTCGATGTCGAATAAACCCGGTACTTCGTATTCTTTTAGCCAATCACTCAAACTTTTCTCAGCATTCCAGTGGCTAAACTCAAACGAGTAATCAGAGATTATCAGACCGGAAATGTGCAATTTGTGCGATTCGTAATATTTGTGTATTCCGTTCTCTTTTCTGTTAAAAGGAACGCCATAATTCCCAATCATTGGGTAAGTCGACACCAGGATTTGCCCGGTGTAAGATGGATCAGTCAAACTCTCCGGATACCCCGTCATTGCTGTATAAAAAACGACCTCTCCGGCCACCGACTTTTCGCTTCCGAAGGATTTTCCCATAAAAACCGTCCCGTCTTCAAGCGTTAATTTTGCCTGTTTTACTTTGTACATATTCCGATTTAATAATTAAAAAAAATGCGCTTGCCCTAAAATAGTTCAAACGCATTTCAGTTATTCTTTATACTTATTTTCAAATACACTTTCTCAGCCATAATGTTAAGAACATGATATTAAAATCATTTTCCGATGCAAAAATAGAAAATATTCTGAAATTCTTACCTGTTCTTTTATGAAAATGTATATTTTTGCATCACAAATGAATATTTATTCAATGAAGAATAAAGTACAAAGACAACGAGAAATCCGAAAAATAATCCAGAGAGGCAGTGTACACAGCCAGGATGAATTATTGGTTGAATTAAAACGCCGCGGGTTCGAACTGACACAAGCTACCTTATCGCGCGATTTAAAAGTGTTGCAGGTAGCAAAAGTGCCACATCCGGTTAAAGGATACCTTTATACGATTCCTGAAAACGGACAATCTGAACGTCAAAATTCAGAACATGTTAACCGTATAAATTACCTGGCCGACGGATTTAAGGACATACAGTTTTCGGGCAACCTGGCCGTTATACGTACCTTACCCGGATACGCCAACAGCATTGCAGCCGTAATTGATTCGGCTAGTCCGTGGGAAATTTTAGGAACCGTTGCCGGAGACGATACTATATTAATAATACAAAGGGAAGGAATATCGAAAAATGATTTGACAGAGGCATTAATAAAAATTCTGCCAAAGCTTAACGACAAATTGTAGATCGAAGGATGAAGAGTTTAGAAAATATTAAAGTTTTATTTGCCGACGAAAATCACCTGAAATTCATCGACGACATAAACGACGCTATCGACAGTGCATCGAAACAACGGGGCACCGGTATTGCGCGTCGTACATTTGAATACCTCTCTTCGAAAATGAAAGAGGGAAAAGCAATTATTGCCCTTGAAGGAGACACCTTTGCCGGTTTTTGCTACATAGAAACCTGGCAGGAAAAAGGTTTTGTGGCCAACTCGGGTTTAATTGTTGGTGAAGAATACCGTGGAATAGGGCTTGCAAAAGCGATTAAGAAAAAGGCTTTCGAGCTTTCGCGTAAGAAATATCCGAATTCAAAAATATTTGGTTTAACTACCGGTTTGGCGGTAATGAAAATCAACCACGAACTGGGCTACCGTCCGGTAACATTTTCGGAGTTAACCTTAGACGACCAGTTTTGGAAAGGTTGCCAGGGATGTGTTAACCACGATATCTTAGAGCGTACAGGGCGAACAAAATGCCTGTGCACCGGAATGCTTTACGATCCGGCATGGGAAAAACCAACATACGCCAACGGAAACGGAATTAAGAAACGCAGCCTGCTCGATCTTCTTCCAAAACGATTTGTAGGCGTTGCGAAAAAGAAAATAACAGATAAAAATAAGTAGAGTGGCGGCTCGCTATTCGACAGACAGCTACAGACTTAAGTTGAATAACAAACGCCGTCACTCTTTTAAAGATATTTAGACATGAGTAAAAAATTGGTACTGGCATTTAGCGGAGGTTTAGACACATCGTTTTGTGTAAAATACCTGAAAGAAGAAAAAGGTTATGATGTTTATACAGCAATTGCCAACACAGGCGGATTCTCCGACGAGGAGTTAAAAGCCATTGAAGAACGTGCGCTGGCACTGGGCGCAGTTGAGCACATTACACTCGACGTAACTAACGAGTATTACGAAAAATGTATTCGCTACATGGTTTTTGGTAATGTACTGCGTAATAACACCTACCCTATTTCGGTAAGTTCAGAAAGAGCATTTCAGGCTATCGCCATTATCGAGTATGCCAAAGAAATTGGTGCTCAATACATTGCTCATGGTAGTACAGGTGCAGGAAACGACCAGATTCGTTTCGACCTGACTTTCCAGGTTTTGGCTCCTGAAATTGAAATCATTACGCCAACCCGCGATATGTTGCTTACCCGTCAGTACGAAATTGATTACCTGAAAAAATATGGTTTTGAAGCCGATTTTACAAAAATGGAATATTCCATTAATCAGGGACTTTGGGGAACCAGCGTTGGCGGAAAAGAGACATTGACCACTGACAAAAATCTTCCTGAAGAAGCTTATCCAAGCCAACTGGAAGCTACCGAGCCCAAAACCATTGAATTGGGTTTTGAAAAAGGCGAACTGGTTTCGCTCGACGGTGAATTTTACGAAAACGGTCCTGATGTAATCCGTGCACTGGAAGCTGTTGCATCGAAATATGCCATTGGACGCGACACACACGTTGGCGACACCATAATTGGCATTAAAGGCCGCGTTGGTTTTGAGGCTGCTGCTCCGCTAATTACCATTAAAGCACACCATCTGTTGGAAAAACATACGCTTACCAAATGGCAATCGTATTGGAAAGAACAGTTGGGCAACTGGTACGGCATGTTCTTACACGAAGCCATGTATCAGGAGCCGGTAATGCGTAACATCGAAGATTTCCTGGAATCAACTCAGGAAAACGTAACCGGGAAAGTGATCGTAAAGCTTAGACCTTACAACTTCGAGCTGGTAGGTATTGAATCGGAGCATGATTTAATGAATTCAGGATTTGGCCAGTACGGCGAAACCGTTGAAGCATGGACAGCTGACGATGTAAAAGGATTTACCAAAATCTTATCGAACTCACTAAAAATCTACAATAAAGTAAACGGAAATTTATAGGATGATTAAAGTTGGAATTATAGGAGGAGCCGGATATACTGCCGGAGAGCTGTTGAGAATTTTATTAAATCATCCGCAAGCAGAAATTGGTTTTGTGCAAAGCACCAGTAATGCGGGCAACCTGATTTCGGATGTACACATTGATTTGCTGGGCGAAACCGAAATCAAATTCACCGACCAGATGCCTTTTGACGAAGTGGATGTTATTTTTCTTTGTATGGGTCACGGCAAGTCGATCGAATTCATGGAGAAAAATACTTTCCCACAATATTTGAAAATTATCGACTTAAGCCACGACTTCAGACTAAAAAGAGAGGGCAATGACTTTGTTTATGGTTTACCGGAACTAAACCGCGAAGAAATTGAATCATCAGAACGGATTGCGAATCCGGGATGTTTTGCCACAGGCATTCAACTGGCACTGTTGCCACTTGCTGCTAATGATTTGTTGCAGGATGAAATTCATGTGCAGGCAATAACCGGATCAACCGGTGCGGGGCAAAAACCAACGGCAACGTCGCACTTTAGCTGGCGTAGCAGCAATGTTTCAGCATACAAAATTTTCGAGCACCAGCACGAAGGCGAGATCATTCAGAGCCTGAAACAATTGCAACCCGATTTTGAAAAAGATTTCAACTTTGTACCGATTCGCGGAAACCACACACGCGGTATTTTTGTTGCCTGTTATACAAAATTTGATGGCTCGCTTGAAGAAGCGAACGAAATATACAAGGATTACTACGCCGATCACCCCTTCGTTTTTGTAACCGACAAAAACCCGGGAGTAAAACAGGTTGTAAATACGAACAAAGGCGTAATTTATTTGGAAAAACACGGTAACAAACTGGTAATAATCAGCTTAACCGACAATTTAATAAAAGGCGCATCCGGACAGGCAGTTCAGAATATGAACCTGATGTTTGGCCTGGATGAGAAAACCGGACTCAACTTAAAACCGGTAGCATTTTAACAAGGCAAAAGTAGAAAATAAAAAGGCAAAAATGTTGCACGCAGATCGCGCAGATTAACGCAGAAAAAATCAGCGTTTTCAGCGAAATCTGCGAGAAAAAATTGTATATGGAACTATTTAACGTATATCCACTTTTCGACATCACTCCCGTTAAGGCAGAAGGCTGTTATGTTTGGGATGAGAACGGAAGGAAGTACCTCGATCTTTACGGCGGGCACGCGGTAATTTCAATCGGGCACAGCCACCCGACTTATGTTGAAAAGATAAGCACACAGCTTAAACAGATCGGATTTTATTCCAACTCGGTTCAGAATCCTCTACAAAAGGAACTGGCTGAGAAATTAGGCAAACAATCGGGTTGCGAAGATTATCAGTTATTTCTTTGCAACTCGGGTGCCGAAGCCAATGAGAATGCACTAAAACTGGCCTCTTTTATAACCGGTAAAAAGAAAATTATCTCTTATAAAAAAGGCTTCCACGGACGTACCTCCGCTGCGGTTGCCATTACCGATAATCCGAAAATTATTGCTCCTGTTAACGAAACCGACAATGCGGTTATCCTGCCGTTTAACGATATTAACGCAACAGAAGAAGTTTTAAAACAAGGCGATGTGGCGGCTGTAATTGTTGAAGGAATTCAGGGAATTGGTGGAATCTATGTTCCAGATACCGAATTCCTGACCAAACTAAAACAACTGACCGAAAAATATGTGGCCGTTCTAATTCTGGATGAAATACAATCAGGTTACGGACGAAGCGGAAAATTCTTCGCCTACCAGTATACGGATATAAAACCCGACATTGTTACCATGGCCAAAGGAATGGGTAACGGATTTCCCATTGGAGGCGTACTCATTCAACCGGAAATTGAGCCGTGGTTTGGCATGCTCGGAACCACTTTTGGTGGTAATCACCTGGCTTGTGCTGCTGCCATAGCAGTTCTGGATGTAATGAAAGACGAAAAGCTGGTGGAGAATGCCGAAGCAGTTGGTAATTACCTGATGGACAAATTGGCGGAGATGGATGCAGTGTTTGAGATCAGAGGAGAAGGATTAATGATCGGTTTGGAGTTTAAGCAACCAATTGCCGAAATTCGTAAAAAATTACTTTTCGAATACGGTATTTTTACCGGCGTATCGGGGCAAAATATTATCAGGCTGTTGCCACCACTCAGCCTAACGAAAGAACAGGCCGACACTTTTTTGGCAGCATTTGCAAAAGTACTTGGCTCGTTCGCTGAATAAATAAGGATTGATAGAAAACATCTACTAATTTAGACTAATGGAAAATAAAAAAATAGCAATTATCGGAGTTGGAAACATGGGAGGCGCCATTGCACTTGGTCTTTTAAAATCGGGCTCAGTTGAAGCAAGCAATATCTCCGTTTCCGACAGAAAAGAAGCTACGCTCAAAAACATGAGCGACCTGGGAATTAGTGCTTACGAAAACAATATAGATGCGGCAAAAGATGCTGATGTGATTATTGTAGCCGTAAAACCCTATCATATTGAGGGAGTAATTAACAGCCTGAAACCCATTTTGTCGCCGGAGAAAATTTTCATTTCCATTGTCGCCGGAGTTGGCATCGATACCCTTGGAGAAATGGCCGGAAACGACATTCCTATTTTCAGGGTAATGCCCAACACCGCAATTGCTTTACAGGAATCACTAACCTGTATTTCGGCAAATGGCAACACCGAACCATACCGCGAGTATGTTGTTGAACTGTTCGACAAGCTGGGAAAAACCATTGAGATTCCGGAAGAACTGATGGCAGCTGCAACTGTACTTTCATCGTGCGGTATTGCTTATGCGCTACGTTATATTCGTGCAGCTATGCAAGGTGGTATCGAAATTGGTTTTAGCGCCGAAATGGCACAGCTAATCACCGCACAAACAGTAAAAGGTGCGACCGAATTGCTGCTACAGTCGGGACATCACCCCGAAAGAGAGATCGACAAAGTAACCACACCAATGGGCGTAACCATTACCGGATTGAACGAAATGGAACATAAAGGCTTTAGCTCTTCACTGATTCAGGGAGTTCTGGCCTCGTACAAAAAAATAAAAGACAACTAAAAACTGTGCAGACCCGCTACAAGAAAATAACAGTAAAAGTAGGTAGTAATGTTCTGGCCAAATCCGACGGAACGCTCAACGTGGCTCGCATTGCCCACCTGGTTGACCAAATTGCTCATCTGCAAAAAAACGGCGTTGAGGTGGTTTTGGTATCATCGGGGGCAGTTGCTGCAGGCCGCGCGGTAATGAAGGAAACTAAAAAGTCGGACGCCGTATCGCAACGACAGTTATGGGCTGCATTGGGTCAGGTAAAATTAATATCGCGTTATTCTGATTTTTTCCACGAAGAGGGGCTTACCTGTGCGCAGGTACTCACCACCAAGGAAAATTTCTCGAGCCGCCGACATTACCTGAACATGAAAAACTGTATCACTACCTTGCTTGAAAACAAAGTGATACCGATTGTAAACGAAAATGATACCATCTCGGTAACCGAACTAATGTTTACCGATAACGACGAACTGTCGGGGTTGATTGCATCGATGGTAGATTCCGAAGCACTGGTCATCCTCAGCAATATCGATGGTGTTTACACCGCTCATCCCGATAGCGAGGGCGCCGAACTGATCGAACGTATTCAGGTAAACGACAAAGGACCGCAGGATGCAATTTCGCCTGAACGATCAGAATTTGGCCGCGGCGGAATGCTTACCAAATTTCGAATTGCCAAAAAAGTGGCCGGCGATGGAATCGGTGTTCACGTTGCCAACGGAACCCGCACCAATATTCTTATCGATCTGCTAGACAAATCGAAAAACCTAAAGCATACTTTTTTCGTACCCAACCCGAAACCATCAAGCGGAGTAAAAAAATGGATCGGCTATTCCGATGGTTTTGCAAAAGGACAGGTACAAATCAACGAAGGAGCACGAAAAGCACTGCTTTCAGATAAGGCCGTAAGCTTGCTTCCGGTGGGAATTGAAAAAGTTGAAAGCGAATTCAAAAAAGGAGATTTAATAAAAATAACAGGCATAAACGGCGAGTTTGTCGGCATGGGAAAAGCCTCGTACGGCTCGGAAAAAATTGAGAAGGAGAAACAATCCGACAAGCAAAAACCGGTAGTACATTACGATTATTTGTATTTAGAATATAAAACAACAAAACATTAATATAGAAATATAAAAATAGCTCAGAGTAACCTTTAACGAAGTTTGTCAACCACGACAAACTACCCTTACTCCCTTTTTTTTGATGCCTTAATTTGAACATATTCTGAGCTCCCTCTCCCTCCCCCGGGAGAGGGTTTTTCGTTGAAAGACCATTGACTATGAAGATAGAACAACAGCTAAAAAAAACGTTAGAAGCATCGCGCAAATTAAACCTGGTATACGACGATCAGGTTAAACAGCTGCTGCTGGAGCTGGCAAACGAAGCGAGGGCAAAGTCGGAATTTATTCTTACCGAGAACCAAAAAGATCTGGATCGTATGGATCCTGAAGATCCAAAATTCGACCGGCTTAAATTATCAGAAGAACGAATTGAAGGCATTGCTTCCGACATGGAAAACGTTGCCCGCCTTGAAAGTCCGGTTGGAAAAACCTTAAAGGAAACGGTTCGTGAAAACGGATTAAAAATTAAAAAAGTTACGGTGCCGTTTGGTGTAATTGGGATAATTTATGAAGCCCGCCCGAATGTTACTTTCGATGTTTTTGCCTTGTGCCTGAAATCTGGAAACGCCTGTGTTTTAAAAGGTGGCAGCGATGCCATTTACTCCAACCAGGCCATTGTTTCCATTATTCGCGATGTGCTTAAGAAATTCAGTTTCGACGAAAATACAGTAACACTCCTTCCTGCCGGGCGCGAAGAAACCAACGAAATGTTGCGGGCCCACGGATACATCGATTTGATTATTCCACGCGGAAGCCAGGGGTTGATAAATTTTGTTCGCAAAAATGCTACCATTCCGGTAATTGAAACCGGTGCCGGAATATGCCACACTTATTTCGATGAATTTGGCGACGCAGAAAAAGGCCGCGAGATTATTTTCAACGCCAAAACCCGCCGCGTTTCAGTTTGTAATGCATTGGACTGTTTGGTAATTCACGAAAGCCGTTTGGATGAACTGAACGACTTTGCAAAAAAACTATCGGAAGAACAGGTGGTGATTTATGCCGACGAAAAAGCGTACAAACAAATAGTATCGGTTTATCCAAAAGAGCTGTTATATGAGGCCACAGAAGAATCATTCGGGACAGAATTCTTGTCGATGAAAATGTCGGTAAAAACAGTTGCTTCTTTCGACGAAGCGTTGAATCATATCAACACACACACATCAAAACACAGCGAGGCGATCATTTCTGAAAACCAGGAACGAATTGAAACATTCCGCAAAATGGTAGATGCGTCTTCGGTGTATTCAAATACATCAACCGCTTACACCGACGGAGCACAATTCGGACTGGGAGCTGAGATTGGCATCAGCACACAAAAATTACACGCCCGCGGGCCGATGGCACTGGAAGAATTGACCAGCTACAAATGGATAATTGAAGGAAACGGACAAGTAAGACCTAAATAAAAAATCAAAACTAAGTTTGACGTTAGAGCTTCATGCTTCCGACTTCGGACTTCCAACTTTTAAATTATGAAAAAATTCACATCAGTAAAAGATATTCCCAGCATTGAAAAAGCGCTGGCAACCGCATTCGAAGTAAAAAATAACAAATTTGGATTTCAGCACCTGGGAAAAAACAAAACCATGGTTTTGGTATTTTTCAACTCAAGTTTGCGTACGCGTCTCAGCACCCAAAAAGCTGCCCAGAATATGGGCATGAACACCATGGTGATGAACGTAAACGAAGACAGCTGGCAATTGGAATCGGAAATGGGCGTGGTTATGGACGGCAAAAATGCCGAACACCTGCGCGAAGCCATTCCGGTTATTGGCAAATATTGCGATGTAATTGGCGTGCGTGCTTTTGCCAAATTCGAAAAACGCGAAGACGATTACGCTGAAAAAATATTAAGCCAGTTTGTTGAATATGCAGGTGTTCCCGTGGTAAGCATGGAGGCCGCAACTCGTCACCCCTTGCAAAGTTTTGCCGACCTGGTAACCATTGAAGAACACAAAAAGGTGGAAAAACCAAAAGTAGTCCTTACCTGGGCACCACACCCGCGTGCGTTACCACAAGCTGTTGCCAACTCGTTTGTGGAGTGGATGTGCGAAACCGATTACGAACTGGTGGTCACTCACCCGAAAGGATACGAACTGGCTCCCGAATTTATGGGAGATGTTAAAGTAGAGTACGACCAGAAAAAAGCTTTTGAAGGCGCCGATTTTATTTATGCCAAAAACTGGGCTTCATACACCGATTATGGACAGATTTTATCGAAAGATATGAGCTGGACGGTTGACGAAGCAAAAATGGCGTTAACCAACGATGCCAAATTTATGCATTGTCTTCCGGTACGTCGGAACATGGTGGTAAGCGATGGCGTTATCGACAGCCCGAATTCAATTGTGGTTGAACAAGCCTACAACCGCGAAGTTACGGCACAGGCAGTATTGAAAATGATTCTTGAAAATGCTTAATTCTGCTACCTTTGCGGCCTTGCGGATTGAGAGAATTTAAAAACATGACTAAAAAAATAGAAATAATACCTGCCATCGACCTGATTGATGCTAAATGTGTGCGACTTTCTCAGGGCGATTACAACCAAAAAACGATTTACAACGAAAACCCGTTGGAGGTGGCCAAAATGTTCGAAGATGCGGGAATCAAACGTTTACACCTCGTTGATTTGGACGGGGCAAAAGCCAAGCACATCGTAAATTACAAGGTACTGGAAACCATTGCCGGAAAAACAAATTTGGTGATTGACTTTGGCGGCGGATTAAAATCGGATGAAGATTTGGAAATTGCGTTTAACTCAGGAGCAGCAATGGTTACCGGCGGTAGTATCGCTGTAAAAGAAAAGGATACTTTTCTCAGCTGGCTGGAGAAATTCGGTAGCGAAAAAATCATTCTGGGTGCCGATGCAAAAAACGGCAATATTGCAGTAAGCGGCTGGCTGGAAACCACCGAATTAGGTGTTATCGATTTTATTTCAGAATTCCACAAACAGGGAATCAGCAAAGTAATTTCAACAGATATCAGCCGCGACGGAATGTTAAGCGGCCCTTCTTTTGAACTATACGCTGACATTATGAAAACACTGCCGAAAGTGGAAATTATTGCCAGTGGCGGAATTGCCGCCATGGACGACATATTAAAATTAGATGAAATGGGCGTTCCGGGAGTAATTACCGGAAAAGCCATTTATGAAAATCGCATAACTTTGAAAGAAATTGAGAAGTTCATTTCATAACAATGATACTGTCATTTCGAATCCTGAGGAACGAAGCTGAGAAATCTACCTCATATCAACAGATTTCTCCTCGCCTACTCGTCGAAATGACAAAACTGATAAGAAAATGCTTGCAAAACGAATAATACCTTGCCTCGATATCCGTAACGGACAAACCGTTAAGGGAATCAATTTTGTCGACATTAAAGAAGTGGGCGACCCTGTGGAGCTGGGCGCAAAATATGCTGCCGACGGTGCCGACGAACTTTGTTTCCTCGATATTACAGCAACCCACGAAGGCCGCAAAACTTTTGTTGAGCTGGTAAAACGAATTGCAGCCCATATCAACATTCCGTTTACGGTTGGTGGCGGTATCAGCGAATTGAGCGATGCCGAAAAGCTTTTGGCTGCCGGCGCCGATAAAATCTCGATTAACTCATCAGCAGTTCGTAACCCAAAACTGATCGACGATCTGGCACTGAATTTTGGAAGCCAGTTTGTTGTTGTGGCGATAGATGCCCGCGGCAATGAGAACGACCACTGGACAGTTACCGTAAATGGCGGCCGTATCCCGACTGACAAAGAACTGTTTTCGTGGGCAAAAGAAGCCGAAGACCGTGGTGCCGGAGAGATACTTTTTACTTCGATGAACCACGACGGAACAAAAAATGGATTCGCCAATAAAGAGCTTTCGAAAATGGCCGATATGCTGAAGATTCCGATCATTGCATCGGGCGGCGCGGGTGCCGAAGAGCATTTTGTTGATGTTTTTACCAAGGGAAAGGCTGACGCCGGACTGGCAGCCAGCATCTTTCATTACAACGAGATTCCAATTCCGGTTCTTAAGAAATACTTAAAAGAAAAAGGCATTGTAGTTCGATAGCCAATCAAAATAGTAACTTCGCAACACAATTACTGAATTAAAAATTACTCCGGGCTTCTGGCTTCGGACTTCTGACAAAAGATTATGAGACAGCTAACAGATATATCAACAATCGATTTCAATAAAATGGACGGGCTAATTCCGGCGATCATTCAGGACGCGGAAACGCAAAATGTTTTGATGTTGGGTTTTATGAACCAAGATGCGCTTGACAAAACACAGGAGATTGGTAAAGTAACGTTTTTTAGCCGCACCAAAAACCGCTTGTGGACCAAAGGCGAGGAATCGGGAAATTTTCTGGATGTTGTTTCGATTGCCATTGATTGCGACAACGACACGTTGCTTATAAAAGCAAATCCTGTTGGACCGGTTTGCCACAAAGGCGACGATACCTGCTTTGAAGAATCAAACACAGGCAACGATATTCAATTCCTGAGCTACCTGCAGGATTTTATCGATAAACGCAAAGCCGAAATGCCGGAAGGTTCATACACCACTTCCTTATTCCAAAAGGGAACACGAAAAATTACGCAAAAAGTTGGCGAAGAAGCTGTTGAAACTATTATTGGAGCAATGGCCAACGACGATGAGAACTTCATGTACGAAGCCGGCGATTTACTTTATCACTTAGTGGTGTTGCTTACGCATAAAGGTTACCGTATTGAAGATGTGGTTCGCGAGCTCAAAAAAAGACACAAATAAACAACTGTCTTTCAGCAACTTAAAATCTCAAGAAATTCTTCTACTTCCCCACCTTGTTCAGAAAAGACTGCCTTTTCGGAGACCAATAAACATATTGTAGAACACAGTTATGAAACATAGTTCCATAACATAGTTATAAAACATTGTATATTACCACTTTACAATTAGGTATATTTCGGCGGTACTCCGTAGCTTTGTTACATCTTCTAACTACAAAATACCGCTTGTATGGAAACAATAACCATTTGTCCTACCAGTACCGCCACAATTTTAGCTTGTCAACAGATTGCAAAAACCTTTAAAGAAAACATCTACGAGTTGTCGATTTTGCGAAAGGAATGGGATCCGGAATTCGCAACATCGTTAATGGTGTGGATTGACGACACCATCGACAAACACTACGCTGAAAATCTGGATGTTTTGGAAGATGAACGTTATCGCGAATGGCACGAGATTATGGTTGAAGGCCTTCAGCACCTTAAAGTTCTGCGGGCATCAGTAAAAGTCGACTTTAAAAAAGACAAAGCCTTTCTGAAAGAATTTTTCAAAACCACCGGCTACACCGATTATTTTAGCGATGCCAAAAACGGCGACCACATCAGCCTGTTTAAATTCCTGAAAACATTTGCCGCTAATTTAAACGAAAACGTAAGGCAAAAAATCAGCGAAAAAGGAACGCCTGACACCTTGTTCGACAAAATCCTTGTTTGTGCGAATCGCATCAGCCAGTTCGAAGACTTTTTTATTGCTTTGGAAGGAGATAACGAACTGGATAATTACGGCAAAAAAGAAGTAGCCGAGATTTACGAAACTATACAAGACATTTGCCGGATTGCAATTGCCTATTACCAATTCGATCCGAAAATGCGTTGCAAATTCAATTACTACAAAGTAATGGTGAACTTATAACGACTTTTTTTCGTCAACTACTTAATAATTAATTCGAAATGCAGTCTGCCTGCATATCTTTTACAGGCGGACTGGAGACTGTAAAATGAATTCTGTCTAACAATATTAATTTTGTAAGACAGAGAAATTATGGAAAGCGAAGAATTTAAAGCAATGCGTGACAAAGCCCTTGAGCAGTTACGCACAGGACAATCCCTTACGGGGAAAGATGGCGT
>NZ_JBFHGM010000116.1:0-14728 GCF_041583095.1 Draconibacterium sp. | reverse complement strand
TTGCTCAGTATTTCCTCTGCTTTTTTACGCGATAAATGTGCCTTTCGCATGAATTTTGAAAAAGTGATGGATTCATTGTTTCGTAAGTAGTCGATCAGAAAACGCTCGTCGTCGGAGTAGCTAAAGTAAACGCCTTTTGGGCTTTTTTCTTTTCGCCACACTTCGATCTGTATTTTGTGGGCCAGAATATTTTCGTCTTTATGCCTGATGTAGGCCAGCCATTTTCCGTTTTCGTCTTTCGCAAAATATGGTTTTTTATCGCTGGCTTCAATCCCGATCTCCAAAACGGTTTTTCCCTCAATTTGCCATTGGTGTGTGGTAAAATCAATCTGAGGTTTGCTGTATATTTTTGCCGCAGCCTCAATCATATAAAACTCTTCGTCGCTGCTGATGCCGGCAATTTTACCATTGTCTTTTACGCCAATAAGCAAACGCCCGCCATCGGTATTGGCAAAGGCTACCAACGATTTGGCTATTTTTTTCGAGTCGTTAATACAAAACTTAAAATCCTGCTGCTGATGCTCTCCCTCTGCAATAAGTTTATAGATATAACTGCTCATGCGTTAATTGTTTTTTGGGCTTTTCAATAAAATCTGATCACTATTTCATCCATTCAAACGTTACATAGTGGTCCTGGTTCATTCCCAGATTTTCGTAGGTTTTTTGTGCAGCCACATTTGTTTTGTCGGCATACAGACGAATTCCGTTCAGGTTGTCGGCTTTCATTACCATATCTTTTATGTGCGCATACATTTTACGGTAAACACCTTTTCGTCTGAATTCGGGTCTCACGTAAACCGATTGTATCCACAATATTGTACTGTTGCGCCAATCGCTCCACTCAAAAGTGGTTAGCAGCGAGCTTACAACCTGTCCGTTAACTTCGGCTACGTAATAGTTGCCTTTGTTGCCGTCGTTTAAAACAGCTTCAACGCCTGATTCAACGGTTGGCGCGTGCAGTTCAATGCCTTCTGTTTCGTGCGCCATTGCCAGCTGAAATTCTACCAGTGTTTTATGGTCCTGTAAAGTTGCTTGTCGTATTATCATGTTATAAGTTTGAAACCAGCGAATTTAACAATTCCGCAGAAATCATTAATTTTCGCCAAAAGTAATTTTATGCGAATTGTTGTAGCTTCGAAAAATCCGGTGAAAATAAATGCCACCGATGCAGGATTTAGTACCTATTTTGAAGGAGTGGAAGTGTTGAGTGTTTCGGTTGAGTCGGGTGTTTCGGATCAGCCCAAAAGCGACGCTGAAACATTAAAAGGTGCCTTAAACCGCGTGGAGAATGCCCGAATTGAATTTAGTGATGCCGACTATTGGGTAGGTATTGAAGGCGGACTTTCGGTGAATGACTCGGAGGTTGAAGCTTTTGCCTGGATCGCTATCTCATCGGGAGAAAAAACCGGCAAGGCACGAACAACAAGTTTTCAGTTGCCCGTTAAAGTGGCCGAATTAATTGCCGAAGGTTATGAGTTGGGCGAGGCCAACGATATGTTGTTTAAACAGCAAAACTCGAAACAAAAAAGCGGTGCTGTGGGGTTGTTAACGGGGAATAAAATTAACCGGACCGCCCTTTATATACAGGCGGTACAGCTGGCGTTGGTGCCATTTTTAAACCCCGGTTTATATTAGCTTTCTATTCGGTCCATAATTTCGTCAACACGGATGCGCTCTTCGTGCAAAAGCACTAGTTGTAGTTTTTCTTTTTCCAGACGTTCACTAACCATTGGTCCTACTTCGCCGGTCACAATAGTGGTTACTCCCTGTTCTTTTAAAAAATCAACTAATTTAATTCCGCTGTGCGATTCTTCAATAAATTTATTTTCCTCAATAGAATACTGGTTTTTGTCAACGTCAAACAATACAATGTATTCACACTTTCCGAAACGGAGGTCGAGAAATGACTTTTCTGTTTTGCCTGAGGATGTAATCGCAAATATTTTACTCATAGTATAACTCTTTTAGATTTTAATAATAACAATTATATCCCAAAAAGTTTAATCTTTTTTTAATTTGTTCAGTTCTTCCCAGTATTCAACAGCTCTTCGTGTGTGCGGAATACAAATGGTTCCGCCTACTACGTTGGCTACGCTAAAAACCTCAAAAACTTCGTCGGTGGTAACATTTAGCTCGTGGCATTTTTCGAGGTGGTATTTTACGCAGTCGTCGCAGCGCAGCACCAGCGATGTTGCCAGCCCCAACATTTCTTTTACGTTGGTACCCAGAGCACCTTCTTTATAAGTTAGCGTATCGAGACTATAAATACGTTTCATCACTTTATTGTCCGAAGCCAGAATTTTCTCATTCATTTTTGCCCGGTAACTGCCAAACTCTTCCACTAAATTTCCCATAACTTTAATCCTAATGTTGTGGCCGTAAAGTTAGGTTAAGTTTTAAAATCCTGAAAAAGCAATTTAAAAAATATCAACAGGAAATAGCATTGTTTTCGGGCTCTCATATTACTTATAGATTAAGGCAATGTTATGTGGATAAAAACCGTTCGTGTTTTATATGTTTTTAAACTATATTTGCGCACTCAATAAAAAAGGAATAATGAGGACTTTTTTGCTGGTTTTAGTTGGTCTGTTGGCCACAAATTTCTCGTTCGCCCAAGTTGATCTTTTTGAAGAAATGCCTGCTGATACAAGCAACATTGCGATTATAGACCGACTGGATGTGAATAGAGACGCACGGCTCGACAAAATGCTAAAATGGCATATTGAAAAGAACCAAAAAAGAGAGGGGATGGATGGATACAGGGTTGAGATCTTTTTTAGTTCTGGATTGGACGCTAAAGAGCAAGCCCTTAACCTAAAAACTGAATTTCTGACAAACTACCCGGAATTTCCCGTTCATATAAAATTTATTGCACCAAACTTTCGGGTTCGTGTAGGCGATTTTAGAACGAAAAATGAGGCTTTGAAGTTGTATAAGCAAATTCAAAAAAATTATCCTGCCGCTTTTATTGTTCCTGATGTAATCGAATTTCCATTGTTGAAACAAAATCAGTATGAGTGACCAGATTAAACACGAGTGTGGCATTGCTTTAATTCGTTTGTTAAAACCGCTTTCTTACTACCATAAAAAGTATGGTACCTGGAAGTACGGTCTGAACAAGTTGTACCTTTTAATGGAAAAACAGCATAACCGCGGACAGGACGGCGCCGGAATTTGCTGTGTAAAATCAGAGCTCGATCCGGGAAATCCGTACATAAGCCGGTTTCGTTCGGTTGAGCCAAATCCAATAAAAGATGTTTTTGATAAGGTGAACAAACCTTTGAAAAAAGCCAAGCGTAACAACTTCGATATCAACGACCCGGAATGGGCCGAAAACAATTTCCCGTTTGCCGGAACACTTTACCTGGGGCACTTGCGCTACGGTACCTTCGGTAAAAACAGCATCGATTTTACGCATCCGGTAATGCGCCAGAACAACTGGAAATCGCGTAACCTGGTGTTGGCAGGTAACTTTAACCTTACCAATACCGACGAGCTTTTTAATGTACTGCTTAATTTGGGGCAGCATCCAAAAGCTTATACCGATACGGTAACTGCACTCGAAAAAGTGGGGCATTTCCTTGATGAGGAAAACCAGTTGCTTTTCAGAAAATATAAAAATGAAGGCTACGATAATAACGAGATTTCGCCGTTGATTGAGCAAAACCTCGATATTCAGAATATTCTGGAGCGTGCTTCGAAAGACTGGGATGGTGGTTATGCCATGGCCGGTTTGGTTGGGCATGGCGATGCTTTTGTGGTTCGCGATCCGTGGGGAATTCGCCCGGCACATTATTATGCCGATGATGAAATTGTAGTGGTAGCTTCAGAGCGCCCTGTAATTCAAACAGTAATGAATTTGCAGGAAGATGATGTGCAGGAAATTGGCCCCGGCGAAGGACTGATCATTAAAAAGAACGGAAAGATTTCGAGAGAAATGATCCGTGTGCCGCATAAAAGAAAGTCGTGTTCGTTCGAGCGAATTTATTTTTCGCGTGGTAGCGATAAAGCGATTTACCAGGAAAGAAAACAACTGGGGCGTTTACTAACTCCGATTGTTTTGGAAGCTGTGGATTACGATTACGAAAATACCGTATTCTCGTACATTCCGAACACTGCAGAAACCGCTTTTTATGGTTTGGTTGATGGCGTTCGTAATCATTTGGTAGATTGGAAAATCGATCAGATTCAGAAGAAAAACGGTTCATTGTCCGATAAGGATATTAAACGAATTTTGTCGTTTGAACCGCGGGTAGAAAAAATTGCCATTAAAGACGTGAAGCTGCGAACCTTTATCGCCGACGATGCCAGTCGTGATGATTTGGTGGCACACGTTTACGATGTTACCTATGGCGTAATTCAGAAAGACAAGGATACGCTGGTGATTATCGACGACTCGATTGTGCGCGGTACAACCTTGAAAAAGAGTATCCTTAAAATACTCGACCGATTGAAACCGAAAAAGATCATAGTTGTTTCGTCGGCACCGCAAATTCGTTATCCTGATTGTTATGGAATTGACATGGCACGTTTGGATAAATTTATTGCTTTTAATGCCGCTATCGAGTTGTTGAAAGACAATGGTAAAGAATCGTTGATTCAGCAGGTTTATAAAAAATGTAAGGAGCAGGAGAATTTGCCAAAAGAAGAAATGGTGAACTACGTGCGCGAAATTTATAAGCCATTTACGGCCGAAGAGGTTTCTGCAAAAATTGCTGAATTGCTGAAGCCGGAGGATTGTAATGCGGAGGTTGAGATTGTTTATCAATCAATCGAAAACCTGCACAAAGCTTGTCCGAACGATTTGGGCGACTGGTATTTTACCGGTAATTACCCAACTCCGGGAGGAAACCGTGTGGTTAACGGATCGTTTATCAACTACATTGAAGGAAAAGACGCCAGAGCCTACTAGTTCTGGATTAAGAGATAAAAAAATGGCCCGGTACTTTTAAAAGTATCGGGCCATTTTTATTTTGGTAAGTAGTGTTTTATTCAACCGCTGGCCATTCATCGTCTTCCTTACCTTTTATGTAAGTTTCAATGTGGCGGTCAACTTTAACCTCGTAAATATCTTTAATTGTTAAAATAATTCCGGTTTCAAGTACGTTTCCAAATACCTCATTTTTAATGGTCCCAAAGGTTTTCATCGATGGTGAAAGGTTCATGTAGGCATTTACCAGCGGAGGGATGTTTTCTCCAAATGTGCGTACGTTTTGTACCAGAATTTTATAGTCATCCTTGTATTCCGGGCCAACAAAAAGTTTTTTCATGGCATCCATGTCGATGTTGAACTCAACCGGATTTAACGGATATACCAGATTTTCCTTGTCGCGGAAATATTTTTTAAAGAAATACTGAATCAGGTTACGGGCTTCGTTATGGAAATGCTCGTACATTGTAATTTTTCCAAAGAAATATTTTATCTCCGGATGATCAACAGTAAGTGCTCCCAGTCCGTCCCAAAGGTTGTCGAGTGCAAAAAGTGCTTTCGCTCCGGCTTTGCTCGATTGGTAAGCCGGCTGTACAAATGAACGACCCAGTTCTAATGTGTAAGGCAGATAGTTTTCTTCAAATTCTTTCGAAAAATGAAAAACCCGCGAAGTAGCCAGTTTAATGTTGCCTTCTTCGTCGCGTGGAGCATCGGCGCACAACACATAGCGGTAACCGCCTAATATTTCTTTCGCATCCGGATCCCAAACAATTAACTGTTTGTAAGGGTTTTTTGCCGTATCGTAGCTGTCGATATCGGTTTCCTTGCCGGTGCCGCCTCCGGCGTCCCTGAATGTTATTTCCCTTAAACGCCCCAGCTCGTGCATAATTGCAGGCGAATCGTGTGCTGTTACGATGTATATTTCGTTGCCACCTTTGTTGGTTTTGCGAAGTAACTTGTCAGGCGTTAGCTCTGCATAAATTGCTTCTCTCGCTATAGGTGCTACTATGTCCTTCATTTCAATCTTTTTATCTGTCTGTGTATCCAAACTCCCTTAACTTGTGTCCCTCTGACATTACGCTAATTACCAATACTTGTTTCGGGTTCCCGTTCCTTTTGAAAATTGGAATACAAAATTAAAAAAATCACGTGAATGCTGTTCTATAATACAGTTTAATTTACTGAATCAGAACTTTCTTTTAGTTTATAAACTTTTTGTTTGACCCATTCTGCCCATTCCTGGTGTGTTTTTGTGTGGTCGAAAGTAGTATATGGTATGGGTTTCCCAAAATAAAGATGCACATCGGTGTTTTTGTGTTTCATGGTCTCGTCGGGGAGAAAAAACATTTCGAGGTTCCATTTTATTTTGAAAAACTTACGGAATTTAGCTATGCGATAGAATCGGTTGGAATTTCTGCCACTGATAAACACAGGGATAATATCTCGTTTGTGTTTTATTGATTTGCTGATGAAATGTTTTTTCCACTCCAGATCCATGATCTGTCCTTTAATTTTTCGCGATGCCAGTCCCGACGGAAAAATTAGAATCTGATCATCTGAGTTGTAACATTCCGCGAGCTTTTTCGCAGCCTCGCGCGCATGTCCGCCATGTTTGTTTACCGGCACAAAAACCGGTTTTAACTGAGGTATATTGAGTAAAATATCGTTGGATAAAAACTTGAACGATCCCAAACGTGCGTCTATGTTTTTCATGAGCAACATGCCATCAAAACCGCCCAGCGGATGGTTGCTGGCAATTATGTAACGCCCTGATTCAGGAATGTTTTCCAGGTTGTGAACGAATTCGTGAACATTAAATTCCTCAACCACTTTGTCTATAAATTCAATTCCCTTAAGGTGTCCGTACTTTTTAAGGAACGCGTTCACTTCGTCGAGATGCAGAATGTTGTTTAGCCAACGGTATACAAATCCCGGGATGTATTTTGCCAGCCCCGGGCTTTTGGCGGCAAATACCTCCCTGATCCGAATTGGCTTGGAGCTTTTTATGCTATTCTCTGTCGTCATTTCTGGTTTATTTGCGGCGGCAATTAACTAAAAATTGCTTAATCTGAAAAATGTCACCATGCAGATCTTTTGATTAGTCTTTCCCTTCTTTTGTTTTTTGCATTCCTGAAGTTTTAATGATGTAATCTTCGCTGATAAAATAAATATTGCCAAATTACGAGTTATTAACGATGTGTTGGTTGTGTTCGGGAGTTTGTAAAATGCTGTAAATCAATTGCGGTATTTGGGTTTTTAACAGAATTGAACAGGTTTTAAACATTTTGTGATCAGGTTATTAACAGAAAGTGTAAAATGCAGTGTGGAATGAAATGGAATAATATGGCACAAAATGGAATAAAATTGTATTTTTACACTTGATAAAAAGACTTTTAGGGATTTATGGCATTTTTCGCAGGAACATATCAGGCTACCATCGACGACAAAGGGCGGGTGGTTCTTCCGTCGGCTTTTAAGAAGGCGATGGGCGAAAATATTCCTGATCAGGTTGTTCTGGAGAAAAACCGACTGGGGAAATGCCTCGATATTCATCCGATGGAAGTGTGGCAGGAAAAAGTGGAGAAGTTTCAGGCGAAAGTACGCGCCAGTACCAATCCTGCGCATTTCGCAGCTTTGCGTCAGTATTTCCGGAATTTTGCTCCGGTAAGCCTTGCCGCAAACGGTCGGATAAATATTCCTGATGAATATTTAAAGTACGCGAACCTGGAGGGCAAGGTGACATTCCTGGGAATGGGCGCCTCGATTAGCCTGAGCAACGAAATCGTGGCAGAAGCCGACGATATATCTGATGATGCTTATCTGGACATGTTGAGAGAATTTGATTTGTAGGGAAGATGTCTGATGTTTATCACATACCGGTTCTGGCAGCCGAAAGTATCGAGGGGATGAATCTGCATCCCGGTGCCAGTGTTGTCGATGCCACTTTTGGAGGTGGCGGTCATTCGGCAATGATATTGAATGCACTTGACAGTGGTGGTCGTTTGTTCGCTTTCGATCAGGATGAAGACGCTGCCGGGAATGCCATAGAGGATGACCGGCTTTTTTTTATTCGTCATAATTTTCGTTACGTACGTAATTTTCTGAAGTACTACGATGTTGAACAGGTGGACGCGGTTTTTGCCGATCTAGGCGTTTCGTCGCATGAGTTTGATGAAGCCGATCGTGGTTTTTCATTTCGTTTTGATGCTCCGCTCGACATGCGCATGAATCGTGAAGCCGGACTTGATGCCGCAAAAGTGGTAAATGAGTATGACGAAGAAAAACTTCAGATGATATTTCGGATGTACGGCGAAGTTAAAAACGCGCGGAAGCTGGTTGCACAAATTGTAAAAGCCAGAAGCGAAGCTCCGATAAAAACAACAACACGCTTAAAGGAAATTGCATCGTCGTGTGCTCCAAAAGCAATCGAGAACAAATATTTGGCGCAGGTTTTTCAGGCACTTCGCATTGAGGTGAATGAAGAGATGGAAGCCTTGCGCGAATTTCTGGCTACTTCGCTCGATATTCTAAAACCCGGCGGCCGCCTGGTGATTCTTACTTATCACAGTTTGGAAGATCGCCTGTGCAAAAACTTTATCAAGGCGGGAAATTTTGAAGGAAAAATTGAGAAGGACTTTTATGGAAATGTACAGTCGCCTTTCAAAATGATTAATCGAAAAGTAATAGTGGCCGGTGAAGAGGAGTTAAAGGCCAATCCGCGATCGAGAAGTGCAAAACTGAGAATAGCAGAACGAATTTAACGATGGCAGAGCAAAATAAAAATACAAGAAAACGTACGGGAATGAAATCCTTTATCGGAGGAACCATCCTTACCGATGAACGCACTTTGCGGCAGATGCCGTTTGTGGCATTTCTTGCGGTTTTGGGTTTGTTGCTGATTGCCAATCGTAACTGGTCGGAAAGTACGCTACGCGAGATTGTAGTGTTGCAGGAAGAGTTGGAAGAGTTACGTTCGGAGTCGGTAACGCTTTCTGCTAAATTGATGGACGCCAGCCGTCCGTCGGAAGTAGCAAAACGAGTTGAAGAGGCCGGAATTGGTTTGCAGGAACCAATGCGCCCGCCGCAAAAAATAACGGTTGAAAAAGAAGATTAGGAGTGGGGATCAGGAAAACCATATTGTCGCGTATTGCAATTGTATACTTCGTGTTGACGTTGTTCGGAGTTGTGGTTGTTTTCAAGCTTGTTTCTGTTCAGCAGATTAAAAATGAGCGCTGGCAGAAAATTGAAAAGAACCTGACCAATAATACGGTTATTATTCCGCCGGTACGGGGAACGATTTGTGCCGACGATGGCAGTGTTTTGGCGACATCGGTTCCGGGGTATAAAATCCGCATTGATTTAGCAGCCGAAGGCGTTAAAAAAGTATTCGACAACGAGGTGGATTCATTAGCCTGGCACTTGTCTGCTTTTTATAAAGATGCTTCAAAAAACGAATATGCGAGGCGATTGCGTTCGGCCTACAAAAACAGGAATCGTGGTTATTTGCTCACACCTGAGAAAATAGATTACAATCAACTGCAGGAATTTAAAAAATTTCCAATTATGCGCCGTGGACGATTTGGTGGCGGGCTTATCGTTGAACAAGAGAACAAACGCCTGAATCCTCTGGGTATGCTGGCTCAGCGAACCATTGGGAGTTTGAATAAAGAGAATGCCTTAACTCCGGTTCCGGTTGGTTATAACGGGCTGGAACGTTCGTATGAAATGTATTTGCGTGGTGAAAACGGTATCAGTTACAAACAAAACCTATCGGGACGTTGGGTGACCCGCACCGAAATTGAGCCGCAAAACGGCATGGATATTATTACCACCATTAACGTGAAAATGCAGGACATTGCGGAGAGTGCATTGTATAAACAGGCGCTAAAATCGAATCCGGAATGGGCAACCGCAGTTTTAATGGAAGTGAAAACCGGTGAAATTAAGGCGATTGCAAACCTCGGTAAAACAGCAGACGGCTATTACGAAAAAGATAATTACGCACTGGGGCATCGTGGGTGTTATGAGCCCGGATCAACGTTTAAACTGGTTTCGTTAATGGTGGCGCTGGAAGACGGCGTGGTGGATACCAGCGATGTGTTTGATACCGGACACGGTTACTGGGCGCAGGAAAATATTACCGACGACCACGCTTGCGGAAAGGTTAATGTAAAACAAATACTGGAGCAATCGTCGAATATCGGAACGGCAAAAGTGATATTGTCAAACTATTCAAACAATCCCAAAGATTACGTTGACCGGATTTATGGATTTGGTATACAAAAACCTTTGGGATTGGAGCTGGCCGGAGAAGGACAACCATATATAAAATACCCCGGAAATGCCGATTGGTGGGGTACTACCACTTTGGGGCGTATGTCGTATGGTTACGATTTGCGGCTAACGCCTTTGCAGATTTTGAACTTTTACAACGCCGTTGCCAACGATGGTGCCATGGTAAAACCGCGTTTGGTTAAGGAGATTCGAAATAATGGAGCACTGGTAAAAACATTTAAACCTGAGTTGCTGAACCCGATGATCGTTTCGAAAGAGACCATTGCAAAAGCACAGGCCATGTTGGAGGGTGTTTGCCAGAACGGTACCGGTCGTGGTGTTCAGGGCGATCAGTTTAAGGTAGCCGGAAAAACCGGAACAGCGCGTGTGGCCCGTTCGGATGGTAAAGGTTACGAATATGGAGCTTATTATGCTTCTTTTGTAGGGTATTTTCCTGCTGACAATCCGATGTATTCGCTGATTGTAACCTTCAAAAAACCGCGGAATTCGATTTACGGAGCTGCTGTTGCCGGTCCTGTTTTTAAAGAAATTTCGGAGAAAGTTTATGCCAGTCAGATTATGAATGCCACTCCTGAAGATGATAATCGGGAAGGAGAAGACATTCCTCAGATAAAAAGCGGACAGCGTGACGATATTCTTCGCTTGGCCGAAGAACTTGAGTTGAAAAATGTACGTGGATTGCCCGATTCAAGAATGGTTTCGCTGAATACACAGGATAGTACCATTGTGCTGGAAGAGAATGTGGTGCCGGTAAATGCTGTTCCCGATGTAGTTGGGATGGGTGTCAGTAACGCGATTTTTCTCCTGGAAAATGCAGGCTTGAAAGTGAAAATAAACGGAATAGGAAAAGTAAAAAAACAATCGTTGAAACCCGGTAGTTCATATCGCCCGGGACAAACGGTATATCTCTCATTAAGTTAAAATGAAACTAAAAGAGTTATTGGAACATATAGGGATTGTTGATTGTATTGGAGAAACCAATAAGAAGGTTGTCGGTATTCAGTTCGACTCAAGGAAAATCAACCCGGATAATTTATTTGTCGCACAGAAAGGTGTTTCTGTTGACGGGCATCGTTTTATTGATACTGCCATAGAGAAAGGTGCAACAACAATTGTTTGTGAAAATCTTCCTGAAGAAACAAAACCTGAAGTTACTTATGTGCAGGTTGAAGATTCCAATAAGGTTTTGGGAGAAATTGCTGCAGCTTTTTACGGTTCTCCATCATCAAAAATGAAAGTGGTTGGCGTTACCGGAACAAACGGTAAAACCAGCATTGCCAGTTTGTTGCACAAACTTTTCCGTATGCAGGGCTACAATGTTGGATTGCTTTCTACAATTTCATACAAAATAAACGAGAAAGAGGAAGTTGCCTCGCACACCACGCCTGATTCGCTTAAGATTCAGCAATTAATGGCCGAGATGGTGGAAGCCGGTTGCGAATACTGTTTTATGGAAGTAAGTTCGCATGCCATTCATCAGCAACGCATTGCCGGAATTCAGTTTGCCGGCGGTATTTTTACCAATATCACGCACGATCACCTCGATTATCACAAAACTTTTGCTGAATACATTAAAGCCAAAAAAGCCTTTTTCGACGGGTTGACTAAAGATGCTTTTGCGCTTGTAAATGCCGACGATAAAAATGGTTTGGTGATGCTGCAAAATACAAAAGCCCGAAAACTGACCTATTCCAACCGTACCATGGCCGATTACCGTTGCAAGGTAATGGAAAGTCATTTTGATGGTATGCTTTTAAATATGGACGGGCAGGAAATATGGACACGATTTGTTGGCCTGTTTAATGCCTCGAACCTGTTGGCAGTTTATGCAACAGCAGTTGAGCTGGAGCAGGATAAAAATGAGGTGCTTACCATCATCAGCAATTTACAATCGGTGCAAGGTCGCTTCGAAACCATCCGCAGCGAAGACGGGAAATATGCCATTGTGGATTATGCACACACGCCAGATGCATTAAAAAATGTGTTGGCAGCAATTGCTGAAATCAGAACAAGAAACGAGCAGGTTATTACCGTGGTTGGTGCCGGTGGCGACCGCGACAAAACAAAACGCCCCGAGATGGCACAGGAAGCTTTGGCCGCCAGCGACAAAGTGATCCTTACTTCGGATAACCCGCGAAGCGAAGATCCTGAGGCAATTATAAAAGACATGGAAGCCGGCGTTGAGCCGCAATATAAAAATAAAGTGGTGTCGATTGTAAGCCGTCGTGATGCCATAAAAACGGCAGTTATGCTGGCACAACCGGGCGATATTATTCTTATTGCCGGAAAAGGGCACGAAGACTACCAGGAAATCAATGGTGTGAAACATCATTTCGACGATAGAGAAGAAGTAAGGAACTGTTTTGGACTAAAAAATTAAAAACAAGATATGTTTTACTGGCTATACGAACTTTTAGCAGGATACGATATTCCGGGAATTGGAATGCTTCCGGGCATTACCTTTCGCTCGGCAGCAGCAATTATTCTTTCGTTGTTTATTACAACGATTTTCGGGAAAAAGCTGATTCGGATTTTGCAGCGTAAGCAAATTGGTGACGAGGTGCGCGACCTGGGTCTTGAAGGACAAATGCAAAAACAGGGAACTCCAACAATGGGCGGAATT
Organism: Draconibacterium sp.; assembly: GCF_041583095.1. Lineage (NCBI taxonomy): Bacteria > Pseudomonadati > Bacteroidota > Bacteroidia > Marinilabiliales > Prolixibacteraceae > Draconibacterium > Draconibacterium sp. The sequence continues at coordinate 1,880 of NZ_JBFHGM010000116.1, read as the reverse complement.
ATCATTCTTATGGCCATTATTATTCCAACATTGCTTTTTGCCCGCCTCGATAATATTTACATACTGTTAATGCTGATCACCACTGCATTTTTGGGGATGATCGGTTTTGTCGACGATTATATCAAAGTATTTAAAAAGAATAAAGAAGGGCTGGCCGGACGATTTAAGATTCTCGGGCAGGTAAGTTTGGGGCTTATCGTTGCTGCCACACTTTTTATTAGCGAGGATGTAAAAGTTCGTGAGCACGTAACAGATGAAAACGGTACTTTCCTTTCTGAACAGGTTGTTGATCCGGCTACCGGAGAAAGCACCGAGCAGTTTGTAATGGAAAATGTGAAGTCGACCAAAACTACCATTCCGTTTATTAAAAAGAACGAATTTGATTATGCCTGGCTGGTGGCTTTTGCCGGCGATGCCGCGTCGTGGTTAAAATGGCTGGTTTATGCTGTTGCAATTATATTGATTATTACTGCGGTGTCAAATGCTGCCAACCTAACCGACGGAATTGACGGGCTGGCAACGGGAACTTCGGCCATTAGCGGAGCTACCCTGGGAATCTTAGCCTATGTAAGTGGTAACGTAATTTATGCCGATTACCTGAACATCATGTATATCCCGAATATTGGTGAGCTAACTGTTTTTATTGCAGCTTTTATTGGTGCAACAGTCGGATTTTTATGGTACAACTCGTTTCCGGCACAGGTTTTTATGGGCGATACCGGAAGTCTGGCGTTGGGTGGAATTCTGGCCGTTTTTGCAGTTATCATCCGCAAAGAAATTCTGATTCCACTATTGTGCGGAATATTCCTGATCGAAAACCTGTCGGTGGTTATTCAGGTGGGTTGGTTTAAATACACCAAGAAAAAATTTGGCGAAGGACGCAGAGTATTTCTGATGAGCCCGATTCACCACCATTTTCAGAAAAAAGGTTTCCCGGAACCAAAGATTGTAACACGCTTTTGGATTGTCGGAATTATTCTGGCAGTGATAACAATTGCAACATTAAAAATGAGATAGGGTGAAGGGATTGGTAGCCATATTAGGAGGAGGCGAAAGCGGCGTTGGAGCAGCCATTCTTGCACAAAAACAAGGATACGAAGTATTTGTGTCCGACCTTGGAAAAATCAAGGAAAAATACAAAGACGTTCTTTCAAATTATAAGATCGGTTTTGAAGAAGGCCATCACTCGGAAGAGAAAATCCGGAGCGCCGAACTGGTAGTAAAAAGTCCGGGTATTCCTGAAACTGCACCACTCGTAAAGCAATTAAAAGAGCAAGGTACTCCTGTGATTTCGGAAATTGAATTTGGCGGTCGTTTTACGTCGGCTAAAACCATTTGTATTACCGGAAGTAACGGCAAAACAACCACCACTTTGCTAACCTACCATATTCTGCAAAAAGCAGGATTGAATGTTGGTCTGGCCGGAAACGTTGGAAAAAGCTTTGCGTGGCAGGTGGCCGAAGAAAATTTTGATGTTTACGTGATCGAGTTAAGTAGTTTTCAACTCGACGGAATGTATGAATTCAAAGCAGATGTAGCTGTGTTGATGAATATCACTCCCGATCATTTAGATCGTTACGGCTACAACATGCAAAACTACACGGATTCAAAATTCCGGATTCTTCAAAATCAAACAGAGAATGACTACTTCGTTTATTGTGCCGACGACGAAGTGATTCAAAAAGAAATAAATAAAAGAGAGATAAAACCTGTTCAACTTCCTTTTGGGTTGGGAGAGGCTGCCGGGCCTGGAGCAGGAGTGAGAGACAATCGGATAATTATCAACTTTAATCAAAATCAATTCAGCATGTCGATACTGGATTTATCACTACAGGGGAAACACAATACCTACAACAGCATGGCCGCAGGCATTGCAAGCA
>NZ_JBFHGM010000115.1:0-14763 GCF_041583095.1 Draconibacterium sp. | reverse complement strand
TCTAAAAATTGCGCTTGCCGAAGCCCGTTTGGTGGATTATGCCCGCTTAAGTTTTGATGCGGGTAAGAAGTTCGAAAACAGTATTGTCTCAAGCCTCGATGGCAAAATAATAGACACCAAACAAGATATGGTAAGTGGTGCGGTTGAAAATGAACGCAGCGAAGGTGCCAAAGTTGAAATGAAGCTTCCATTTAAATCACCCTGGCGTGTGGTAATGATGGGAGGAAATTACGGGCAGTTACTGGAAAACAATTACATTCTTCAAAACTTAAATCCGCCGAGCGAAATTGAAGATGAATCGTGGATTACACCCGGTAAAGTTTTGCGCGAAGGGACGCTTACTACAAAAGGTGGTTTTGCTGCCATTGATTTTGTGGCCAGCCATAACATGCAATATGTGCATTTCGATGCCGGTTGGTACGGAAACGAAATGGACAACGCATCAGATGCTACCACAGTAACATTAGATCCAAAACGTTCGAAAGGGCCTTTCGATATCGAAGCTATAACGGCCTACGCTAAAGAAAAAGGTGTTAAAGTAATGTTGTACGTAAACCGTCGTGCACTGGAGAAACAATTAGACGATATTTTGCCCTTGTTTCAGGAGTGGGGCATTGCCGGCATAAAATATGGTTTTGTGCGCGTAGGCGACCAAAATGCTACGACCTGGATGCACGAGGCTGTGAAAAAAACAGCTGCACACAAAATGGTGATAGATATTCACGACGAATACCGGCCTACCGGTTTTTCAAGAACCTATCCCAATCTCTTGACCCAGGAAGGCATTCGTGGCGATGAGGAAACCGTGCCAAACAGTCATACGCTAATTACCATGTTCACCCGTTCGCTGGCCGGAGCTGCCGACAACACGGTTTGTTATTACAACAGTCGTGTAGAAAAAATGGGGTCGCACGCTTCGCAGCTGGCAAAAACGGTTTGTATTTTTAGCCCACTTCAGTTTTTGTATTGGTACGATAAAGCACCTGCTGCACCTGTAAAAGACGATGCACTTTGGGGCAATACCAACACCATTGGCAACGAGCCAGAGCTGGAATTCTTTAACAATGTTCCAACCGTTTGGGATGAGACAAAAGTGCTGGTTGGCGAAATAGGAGAGAGTGGTGTAATTGCCCGCCGTAAAGGAAACGACTGGTGGATTGGCGGAATAAATGGAGAAACGGCGCGTACTGTTGATCTCGACTTTTCATTTTTAACAGAAGGTGAAAATTATTCAGCAAAAATATACACCGACGATGAAACGGTAGAAACACGCACTCGTGTAAAAATTGAAGAGAAAGAATTGAATGCAGCTAGTTCCATGTCATTTGATGTAAAAGCAAATAATGGTTTTACCATGCATATTCAACAAATTAATAAGTAAAAAAGGCTGGGATGGCATCCCTCTTATTTGTAAAAAAAAGGGGATGCTATCCTTTAAGTTGAAAAAAGAAACATGATAATAAAACTTAAAATATTCATCATCCTAGTTAGCCTTGCAATTGCTTGCCAAGCTCAGGAATTTATTGAAATCGATAACCTTACCGACCTTAATTCCTGTTGTAAAAAAGACAATGTAAAAATCAAACTAAAGCCAGGTAATTACCAAATTGATGATGCTGAAAGTATTCGTTTTATGCAGTTTGCCGGAAACAACTCGCACTTCGATTTGACCGGATGCCGATTTATGATCGACACCAAACTATTTAGCCGCACCGACCTGAAAAAAAGCAACGATGGTAACAGCATGTACTGTGCCATTGAAATTTCCGGGAACAATGTCAAGTTGGAGGGTTTGTATATTGAGACCTACGGTGATCTGCCCGGCAGACAAAGCAAAAACAAGATCTTCAATATTGTGGGTGAGGATGTGACCCTTAAGAACGTTGAAGTAAGAACTGCTGGTTCAAGTCCATGGGGATATGGTTATCTTTATGGTTTGGGTGGTGGCGATGTGCGAAAAATGAATGGTATTCGTGTAGGATACCCTGCAAAAAATGTAAAACTAATTGCATGCAAAGTTCACATGCGCGCCATGGGGCATGCTATTTTTCTGCAAGGGGCTGAAAATACGGTAATAGAAGACTGCCACGTTGATGGGCTGCTTCGTACAACAGATGCAATGCTGGCTGAGACGTCGGGCTATGGTTATGATAGAAAATTTTATGCCGGTAAAGGTGGTTACATCGAGGGAACTACGGTTGCTGAAAATGGAAAAATTCTTCCAGGAGAAATAATTTCTTTAAGCGAAGATGGGATTCGCATGTATCCTGAATATCATGGGCATAAAACAAAAAACACAATAATAAAAGATTGTACTGTTTTTCAAATGCGTCGTGGTATTTGTACGGGCTTAAGCACTTCGGGCGATAAGGTAATTAACTGCCAGGTGCGCGATTGTGTAGCAGCCGGATTTAACGTGGGAAACAACGACACTTTAATCAATTGCAGCGCCAATGCCAGATACGCGGAAGCGCTTTGTATTCCCTACAAAAAAGCGGAAAATGCTTTTGTTGAACTGGAAATTTTAGATAGTCGGAACGGAAAGGCCAATAAACTATTGGCAGCCATAAACGGAACAGGACATAAGGTGATTTTAAAAACCTCGAATCCTGATTTTATTCCTGATTCTTTCAACATTGAATTGTCAACACTTAATGGCTATGCATTTTATCAACGTTCGGGTGTACATGCCACGAATATTAAGTTGAATAATCAAACTCATTGTAAAGTTCTGCTTTTAAAAGGAACAGTGGACGCTAATGTGAAAAGTCAGGGGGAAATAGTCCGAAATACAATCGGGGAAAAAGTTTCTGATTAACGATGTTTAAAAATGAAGTGACTGATAGTATTGTTAAACGAATGAATTTAAAAGATATGAAAAAACAAATTTATCAAACCATGTTTACGCTGATGTTCTTCATATCAGTGGCGTGTTCACATCAAGTAAAAAAGCAAGTTTCGCAGGAAGAATATAGCAAGGAATCTTTGGTTTTAAGCGATGGAAGTCAGTTTGTGGCCAAATCCTATTTTCCAAAATTCAGTTGGGAAACGACCCCGATGTATTATCATTTTGGCGATATCGATCGGGTGTTGGAGCCAGAGGAAGTAAAATTTATAGCCGAAAGAACCGATTTTATTTGTATCGAAAAATCACATGGTTTTAACCAGCTTGGCGACCAGGTGTTGGGCACAAAACACGAAGTGGAAGCGTTTCATCAAATCAAGCCAGAGTCTAAAGTCCTGTTTTATTATAATTCGTATTTGGCATGGCCTTACCCTCGCTTTAATCAAGAATTTACTCCCGAAGGAATTGCTAAAAACCCGGAATTAGCTAAATTTTTGTTTGTAAGTCCGGAGACTGGAAAATTAAGGGAAAAAACCAGGCCAGGATTCTCGTATTATTTTGATGCTTTAAATCCTGATTTTCGTAAATGGTGGATTGAGTCTGCTGCCAAAGGTGTTGAAATATCAGGTGCCGATGGTATTTTTATTGACCGCATGAATGTGGGTTTAAACATGGATTATCCCAATGATAAGATAGTTGAAATAGCCTTAGCCAAAGGTGAAATGATGGCCGGATTAAAGGAAAAAATGGGGCCTGATAAACTATTGATTGGCAACAACGCTGCTGATACCAAAGAGGTTTTTCCGCATTGCGATGGTTTCTTTTTCGAACATTATAATACTACCGTTACCAACAAAGAAAACCTGCTAAAAGAATGGGGCGATATGGAGCGAATTGCTAAAGCGGGCAAATTCTCGATTTATCGTTTTGGTGCAAAAGGTAAAGGGAAAACAGATATAACTGTTGGAGAAACAGATACAGATGGAATGGAAGAAAAATCTCAAAAACAACTGGAATATTACCATGCGTGTTTCCTTATTGGAGCACAGCCGTATTCCTATTTCCAATGGAACTGGGGATGGAATCTAGCCGATGGAAACCTGGTTGATTATCCCGCTTTAAAGAAACCACTCGGGGCACCAAAAGGAGCTTTCAAACGCGTCACTCCCGATGGTTGGCAGTTTACCCGCGAATTTGAACACGCCAGTGTTTGGGTCGATACAGATAAAAAAGAAGCAAAAATAAACTGGCGATAGCGAATCTTTGACGGTTGGCCCTTGTTTGCCAGCAGTGCTGGCAAACAGGGGCTCAATCACTGTAAAAGCTCCCGACTGTTTGAGAGGCTAACATTTATCAGTGATATATTGAAGAAAATAACTTGTAGATGAAATACCGAAAAGAATTAAAGAAACTCATCTCAGTATTGGCCCTAATCCTTCTAGTGGTTGCAGGCCCACGAGATCTATACGCTGGATCGAGAGACAGGCCCAATATCATCTTTCTAATGACCGACGACCAGCGTTGGGATAACATGGGTTGTTATGGTAGGTCCGAGTTCAAAACTCCCAATATCGATAAATTGGCAGAGCAGGGTGTTATTTTCGACAAGGCATATTATGCAGTTGCCATTTGTATGCCCAGCCGCGTAACTATGATGACTGGCCGTTTTAATTCCAATCACCGTGTAGGTTTTGTGGCCCCCGACGACTTTACTTTGTCTCAAGCCGATTTTGAAAAGGGTTATCCGGCTCTTTTAAAGAATGCCGGCTACCGAACCGGTTTTATCGGAAAAGTAGGATTTACTGTTACCGATGAAGGGACTCGCCCCAGTACTCCCAAAGAACATTTCTACAAAAAACACATGGGCAATATTTTTGATTTTTTTGCCGGCACCGAAACCCATGATAGAAATGGCATGGTTACCTGGTCGGAAGATAATGAAGCACTGGAAGCAATTTTTAAAGAGGGACGTGAAAATTCGGGACGAACTCTACGAACTGGTGAAGCCATGTTGCGCTTTTTAGATACGCAACCTGATGATCAACCGTTCTGCCTTTCAGTAAGTTTTTATGCGGTTAAGCACGACAATAACAAGGATATTTACATGCCTCATTTCGAGTACTACAAAGATTTTAATATGTCGGTGCCTGAAAATTGGGAGGAAGATAATTCGGATGATTTGCCTAAGGTAGTGGTTGAAAATGCACGAGGACCACGTTTACATGCACAGCGTTCATCTACCCCCGAGCTTTACCAAAGACTGGTGCGCCGCTTTGCTACACAAGGTTATAGTGTTGATGAGCAAGTTGGTTTATTAGTAAAAAAGCTGAAAGAGAAAGGAATGTTGGAAAATACCATAATTATCTACACCAGCGATAACGGGCGTTTTCAGGGCTCACACGGACTTTTTGATAAGTGTTTACTATACGAAGAATCGGTGAAAGCACCTCTGATTGTATACGATGGTCGTGTACCCGAAAATAAACGTGGTTTCAGGGAAGATGCCTTAATCTCTTCGGTTGATATGGCTCCAACTATTCTTTCGCTGGCCGGTATTGAAGTTCCAAAAGGAATTCAGGGCCATGACTTTAGCGGAATTTTAAACAAAACTCAAGATATGACCCAATGGCGCGATGCTGTTTTTATGGAGGACCTTTTTTTGGTGGATATGTTTCAAGAACGATACAAGGAAAATGTAGATGAAATTAACCAAAAGCTGATTGACGAAAACAAATCTTATCGCAGTCATGGCATACGAACCGATCGGTACAAATATTTTGTGTATTACGAGCACGATCCTAAAATTGAGGAATTATACGATTTGGAGGAAGATCCGCTCGAGCAGAATAATTTGGTCAACAATCAGAAATATAAAGGGGTGTTGAAAAAGTTACGAAAGCAAACCGAAGAAATGTACAACGAAGCTATTCAATAATATCTGACAAAAAGTATAACATAGTAATCATGATAAGAAAACTAAAATTAGTAGCCGTTTTAATAAGTTTCATCAGCTTGGTAAACGCACAAGAAACAATCCAAATTCCACTTCCAAAAGACCTTACACAAGGTTATCCACGTTTGTATATTACTCAAGCCGAAAAAGAGAACCTTGAAGAAACTATTCAGCAGGAAGAATGGGCACAGGACGTTCTTGCCGGAATTCATAAGAAGATTGACACTCATGTTAAACGTCATGTGGATGACCCTGAATGGATGCCATCGCGCCTGATGATGTACTGGAAAACCAAAGCCACGAATGTGTATGTAAACGGAATTTACTATTCCCATGCTGATGGTGAGGCACCGGTGCCAACCGTTCGATATACCGGATCGCGCGATTATACCACCAATTATGCAATGCCCGATTTGGAAGATATTCTTCCGTATATGGACGATGAGCGGGGTTTGTACCTTCGCAATAAAAGCAAAGAGGGCAATCCTTTGGAGTGGGTGGAGCAGTCGAAAACAGGGGGCATACTTCACCGGCACAATGAAAAACTGCTAGGCTTTGCCCGCGATGCCGCATTTCTATATTGGCTCGAAGGAGACGAACGATTTGCCAAATTTGCTTTCGACATTTTCGATACCTACATGATGGGAATGTATTATCGCAACGAACCCATTGATTTGTTAAATGGTCACATTCAAACGCTGGTGGGCATGACTTGTTTCCAGGTAATTCACGAAAAAGGCTTAATCGTGGTTGCCGAACTTTACGACTTCCTTCATCAATACATCGAAAAAAACGAACCGGAGAAAATTGGCCTTTACGATGCTACCATAAAAAAATGGAACGAGAACATAATTCGAAACGGGGTTCCACAAAATAACTGGAACCTGCACCAGGCAAAAACGATACTGAAAGGTGCCATGGTGCTAAAAGACAATAAATTTTATGAGGACGGGAAAGGCCGCGAATATTACATCGATTATATTCTGAATCAAACCTCTGCACGCCAGTGGTCGTTGACCAAATTTATGGATTATGGTTACGACGAAAATAACGGTGTATGGGCCGAGTGCCCGGGCTACTCGCAGGGCGTTACCAAAGACCTCACCAACTTTATTCGCGATTTCGACAATGCTTTCGACCACAATATTCTTCCTTTTGCCCCCGTAATGGAGAAAGCTGTAAAGATGCTGCCGCAATACCTGTTCCCGAATGGGCAGATTGTTGCTTTTGGCGATACGAACTACGGACCACTTTATACAGAGCCCATGAGTGACATGGTGCGTATTGCCCAGAAAAACGGGAATGAATCTTTGGAAGAAGAATTTACGGCCATGTATCGTTTGTTTGAACCAAATGCCGACAAACCTACCCAACAACGCAGGCCGCGGGCAGATATTTCTTCGTTTTTTGCCAGTAAACCCTTAGTTCTAAATCCGGATTACCAGCCAGCTGAAAGAAGCAATTACATCACCCAAACCTTTTACGCTCCAAATGTTAGCTGGCACGTACAGCGCATGGGTTGGGGAACTGATGGAATGATGGTATCGATGAATGGCTCGTTGGGTAATCACATGCATGCTAATGGAATTAACATTGAATTGTATGGGAAAGGCCTTGTACAAGGTGCCGATCCGGGTAAAGGAGCCGGCTATTTGCAACCAATTTACCTGGAGTATTACTCACAGTTTCCGGCACACAACACGGTAATGGTTGACGGCGCATCGTCGTATACCGAAATGTTGAGTTATCACGCTTTCGATTTAATGGGCGAGTACCCCAGGTCGGAACAAAAAACAGGTTACTATCCAAATATTACTTATTCCGATGTTTATTTTTTGGAACCCGAAACCCGTAGCGACCAAAACCGCACAATGAGCATTGTAAAGACCGGTAAAACCACCGGGTATTATGTAGATATTTTCCGCTCGAAAAAACAACGCAAAGGCGATAAATTTCACGACTATTATTACCACAACCTGGGGCAAAGCATGCAGGTGACTGATACCAATGGAAATCCACTTGAATTGACACCGAGCGAAGAAATGGGATTTGCAGGAGGACACCTTTACGCATTGGATTACATGTGGGATAAAAAATCGGTACATACCAGCGAAGATTATGTAGCCGAATGGAAAATTGACAGAGCCGAAGGAGAAGCCGATGTATTCATGAGTCTTTGGATGAAAGGCACTGAAGGACGCGAAGTTTACACGGTTAAATCGCCACCCTGTAAGTCGTTTAAAGACAAAACAGGAATTCCGTACGATGTTGACCACGAGCCATACCTAACCCTGGTTGCCCGCCAGCACAGCGAAGCCTGGGAACATCCGTTTATTTCGGTTTACGAACCTTTTACATCTGATGAGAGGAAAAGCATCGAGTCTATTCTTGGATTTGAAGACGAGAATGGAGCAACAGATTTTGCCGGAATACAAGTGATAAATAAATCAGGTAGAAAGGACTACATTTTCTCTACGTATGACCAAAAAACAGCAAAGTATAAAAACATGCAGACCGATGCTACTTATGCGCTTGTTGGAAACGAAAGGAATGGTGATTTTGTTTTGTTTATGGGGAATGGTACACGGTTAATTGCAAATGGTTTAATTTTTTCTGCAAAAGAAAAAGGGAATTTGATATTTGAGCAAAAAGGAGATGTAATGTATTTAAATAATGAAATGTCGGTTACAATAATCAGTGAAAATAAAGAAATGAAATTTGATAAAGGAGATTACCGAGAAGTACAATTTGAATAGAAATTTTATCAAAAATAATGTCCCCTTCTAAATGGTTTTCTCTCGTGTTTAATGGATGTAACGAAATAAGTGACAGATCAAGTTGAAAGCATAATTCATAAAATGCTAAATATGAAGCGAATATATAATGCATATACACCCAAAAAGAAGATTGTAATGTATGTGTGTTCAAAACGATGTCCTATGAATAAACAATATTAATTGTATGAAATACCTAAATTTAATCACTATCAGTATTCTGTTAAGCAGCTTGTTTTTCGGATGCCAAAAAGAACCTAAACAACCTAATTTCTTATTTATACTGGTCGACGACCAATCGGCATTCGATTTAAAACTTTACAACAGTAACTCTATTCTGGAAACACCAAACATCGATAAACTGGCACAGGGCGGAATGGTGTTTGAAAGTGCCCGCCACATGGGCTCAATGAATGGTGCAGTTTGTACGCCATCGCGCCATATGATTATGAGCGGACGAACGGTTTGGAACCTTCCGGCAAGTGCTTTACATCAAAAACAAACCGATTTTAATCCGATTGATACCATGACCATTGGCGCTGTTTTTAACCGTGCTGGCTACAAAACAATGCGTACTTGTAAAAAAGGAAACTCGTACCCTAATGCCAACAACCAATTTACGGTTGTCCACGATGCGACAAAACGCGGAGGTACCGAAGAGTCGGGTAGTGCCTGGCATGCTAAGCAAGTGCTCGATTATTTGGGAGAAAGAGAGGCAGGTCAGGATGAAGACCCTTTCTTTATCTATTTTGGATTTTCGCATCCACACGACGAACGTAATGGAACTCCTGAGTTATTGGCAAAATATGGTGCCACAAACCATAAAGACAAAGAATCGTTGCCACCAGCTAATCCTAAGCAACCGGAAGTTCCTGTGAATTATTTGTCGGAACATCCATTTTTTCATGGTCACCCAGCCTTGCGCGACGAAGAGCGTGTCCCGGGAGTTTGGAAAAATCGTGATGTGAATACTATCAGTAACGAGCAGGGACGCGAATTTGCTTGCTCTGAGAATATTGACATTCAAATAGGTAAAGTATTAAAAAAGCTGGAAGAAATGGGTGAGTTGGAAAATACTTACATTATTTACACCGCCGATCACGGAATTGCCATCGGTCGGCATGGATTAATGGGCAAGCAAAATCTTTACGAGCATTGCTGGCGTGTGCCCTTTATTGTAAATGGTCCCGGAATTAAAGCCGGTACCCGTGTTGAAGGCAATATTTATTTGTTAGATGTGTTGCCTACACTTTGCGAATTGGCTGGGATCGAGATCCCGGAAACGGTTCAAGGTAAAAGTTTCAAATCAGTTTTAGAGAGTAAGCAGGAATCGGTTAGAGATGTAATGTATGGTGTTTATGCTGGAGGTACCAAGCCCGGTATACGCACAATAAAAAAAGGCGACTGGAAACTAATAAAATACGATATGATGGATGGCGCAGTTCGGGAAACACAATTGTTTAACCTGGCCGAAAATCCATACGAATATTTACCCGAACATGGTAAAACTAATGAAATGCAAACTGATTTAGCAGAGAATCCTAAATATGCCGAGAAGCTGGCCGAAATGGAAGCTCTGCTTTTAGAACAAATGGAAGAACATAATGACCCATATCGTCTGTGGGATCAGAAATAGAAAATTAGTTTTTATAAACACGCTATAAAACATTTATGAAAAATCTAGAAACCATAGCAAGTATTTTGCTGCTAAGTGTAGCTCTTCTATCATGTGAAACTGAAGAAAAGGAAATAAAACCCAACATAGTGGTAATCTTATGCGATGATTTAGGATACGGTGACTTATCCTCATTTGGACATTCTGTTATAGAAACTCCCAACCTGGATAAATTAGCTGAAGAAGGAATTAAGTGTACGAGCTTTTATTCGGCTGCACCGGTTTGCTCACCATCTCGTGCTGGTTTGTTAACCGGAAGAAGTCCAAATCGTGCGGGTATTTACGATTTTATTCCTGGTCCGAAAAGGAGCGAAGATTGCCGCGATATTGTACACTTGCAGGCTCACGAAAAAACTATTCCGGCCATGTTAAAAACGGTTGGTTATTCAACTTGTCTTTCCGGCAAATGGCATTGCAGTTCATACTTTAATTCGGAAAAACAACCCACACCGGGATATTTTGGATTCGACCACTGGTTTGCTACCCACAACAATGCTGCTCCAAGTCATGAAAATCCTAAAAACTTTGTGCGAAATGGCGAAGATGTGGGGCAGTTGGAAGGTTACAGCTGCCAGTTGGTGGTTGACGAGGCTTTAAACTGGCTGAAATGCAAGGAAGGCGATAATCCATTTTATTTGCAGGTTTGTTTTCACGAACCTCACGAACCGGTGGCATCACCACAGGATTTGGTGCAGAAATACCTCCCTAAAGCAGAAAATGAAAACCAGGCAGAATATTTTGCCAACGTTGAAAATATGGACACACAAGTTGGCCGTCTGATGGAATACCTGAAAGAAAATTACAGCGAAAATACGCTCGTTGTTTTCAGTTCCGACAACGGGCCGGAAACTTTGATGCGTTATTCCAGAGCTAAACATTCGTATGGCTCCCCAGGTCCATTAAAAGGTATGAAATTGTGGACAAATGAAGCCGGATTCCGGGTGCCGGGAATATTCTATTGGTTAGGTAAAGAAACCTTTAATGGAACAACAGATGCAGTGGTTTCATCGCTCGATTTTATGCCAACCTTTGCCGAAATTTCAAGCGCAACTTTACCCGATGTTGAACTAGACGGGCAATCGATGACAACTTTGATTAAAACCGGTAAAATGGAAAGATTCAAACCTTTAATCTGGGCATTTTACGATGCTTTGAACGAACGCATGATTGCCATGCGCACAGACGATTGGAAAATAATGTGCTGCTTGAAAAGCGATACTTCCTATGTGGAAAATTTCCATAACATTTACAATGGAAACGAGCAGATGATTAAAGAAGCAGACCTTGCTGATTTCGTTTTGTATAATATGAAAGAAGACATCTCTGAAAGCATCGATGTGTCGGAAAAATATCCTGAAAAATTTGAAGAGTTGAAAACACTTTTAAAATTGGAGTATGGCAAGCTTCTGGAAGGTAGCTTTGTTTGGAGCAGGGAACAAGAATAACAGATTCATTCTTTTGAAAGAGAGAAACGATTGAGAAACGTGTTCGCAAAAATTATAAAGTTATAAGTAATAACTACTTTCAAATGATAAAACAAATTAACCATATAATCATCGTAGTGTTGGCAACACTTACACTCGCTTGCACCCAATCAAGCAACAAGGATCAACTACCCGGCATTAAGAACCACCCCAACATCATTATCATTTACACCGACGACCAGGGATCCGGCGATGTGGGAGCACTAAATCCAAACGCTAAATTTAAAACGCCAAATATCGACCGGTTGGTTAACGAGGGAATAACGTTTACCGACGGGCACAGCAGCGATGCCGTTTGTACGCCATCTCGTTATACCCTTTTAACCGGACGCTACAGTTGGAGAACCTCGTTAAAAAAGGGCGTGCTCGGCGCCGATGGCCCCTGTCTGATCGACAATGGCAGAATGACCATCGCTTCGATGCTAAAAGAACAAGGCTACAACACGGCAATGGTTGGCAAATGGCACCTTCAAATGAACTTTGCGGGGACCAAAGGCAAAAACCGCGACTGGTCGCAACCATTTACCGATGGCCCCATCGAAAAAGGATTTGATTACTTCTTTGGTCTTCCGGCATCCATGAATTATGGTGTGCTTACTTTTCTTGAAAACGACCGGGTTTTAGACCCGCCGACACTATGGACCAAAAAGAAAAAGAATTCAATTCCCGGTTCTTTTCACGATGCAGTTAATCCGGCAGATTATAGAATGACACCTCCATTTATGGAAGAGCCTGAAAGTAAAGGATGGATTGAAGCAGCGCCCTCGTTTAACGACGAGTTGGTGCTGGAAACTTTCGCAGCCAAAGCGGTTGAGTACATTAATGGAGTTGCTGATGATGCAAAAAATGGTAAGCCTTTCTTTTTGTATTTCCCGGTAACCAGCCCACACTTGCCCCATTGCACCCATCCCGATTTTCGGGGACGAACCGAATGTGGTAATTATGGCGATTTTATGGAAGAAACCGACTATCGCGTAGGACAAGTGTTGGATGCCATAAAAGAAAACGGGCTGGAGGAAAATACACTCGTCATTTTTTCATCAGATAACGGCGCTGAAACTAATTATGCGTATTGGCGGGATACATACGGGCATTACAGTAGCTTAAATTTTAAAGGCGGAAAGCGCGATATTTACGAAGGAGGACATCGTGTGCCGTTTTTAATGCGTTGGCCGAAAGTAATTAAGCCCGGAAGCAAAGTTGATGTTCCGGTTTGCCAATCTGATTATCTGGCAACCATAGCCGATATTGTTGGGATTGAAATTCCTGAAAATGCTGCTGAAGACAGCTATAGTTTGTTGCCTTTGATTTCAGAAAATACCCCGGAAGGAGAATACCAGACCGATCGCGCAATCATTCATCATTCGGCAAGTGGTTATTTCGCCATTCGCAAAGGCAAATGGAAACTAAACATGTTACGTGGTTCCGCAGGTTCACTCAAGCCAGTGTTTATCGAACCTGCTGAAGGGGAAGCGCCTTACGAACTTTACGACATGGAAAATGATCCGGGCGAAACCACAAACCTGTATTTTGAACACCCTGAGATTGTAGAATCGCTAAAAGCTGAAATCACCGAAATTATTGAAACCGGTAGGTCGACTGATGGTGCTCCACAATCATTTGTAAAAGACAACTGGGAGCAGGTATCCTGGATGGAATTGCAGTAAGGAACGAATAAAATCAATTAATAAAAGTTATTATGAACCTAATAAAAGTAACAACATTCCTTCTCATTGTTCTAGGATGGAGTGTGAGTAGTGCTGAGGTGCTGGCTCAAAATAGTACTAAACAGAAACCAAACATTATTTTTGTTATTACCGACGATCAGGGAATGGGCGATTTGGGGTGTACCGGAAATCCATACATCAAAACACCAAACATCGATAAATTTTATACCGATGCAGTGCGTTTTACCAACTACCATGTGGGAACCACCTGCGCTCCAACACGAAGTGGAATTATGAGCGGCCGACACTGTAACCGCGTAAACGTTTTTCACACCATTATGGGACGTTCTATTCTTTTCGAAGATGAAGTTATATTGCCTCAGATACTTGCGCAAAACGGTTATACTAATGCCATGTATGGGAAATGGCATCTGGGTGACAATTACCCGTACCGACCAGAAGACAGGGGGTTTCACGAAGTGGTACGCCATGCCGCCGGAGGAATTGGCCAGGGACCCGATTACTGGATGAACGATTACTTTGCCGATACATATTGGCACAACGGAGTTGAGCAGAAATATGAGGAATACTGTACCGATGTATTCTTCTCAGAAGCGTTGGATTTTATCGAGAAAAACAAAGACCGTCCGTTTTTCTGTTACCTTTCAACCAATGCCCCTCACTCGCCATACAATGTTCCGAAAGAATATTACGATATGTATGTTGGTAAAGAAGAGTATAAAGATCTGAACGAAAGGATGCTTCGGTTTTACGGAATGATTACCAATATTGATGACAATTTTAAAAAGCTGGAAGATAAGCTTGATGAGCTGGGTTTAACCGATAATACCATTTTGATTTTCACGACCGATAACGGAACTTCGGCTGGCCGCTCAACTTACAATGCCGGATTAAAAGGTGGAAAAGGAAGTCAGTTTGACGGTGGCCACCGCGTGCCATTTTTTATTCGCTGGCCCAACGGGCAAATTACAGGCGGAAAAGATATTGACAACCTGGTAGCGAATTACGATTTGCTCCCAACCTTTGTTGATTTGCTTGGCCTTGATTTTAATCCGGTAAAACCATTGGATGGAAAGAGCCTTGCTCCTTTAATGACGCAGGAAAATCCGGAATGGCCCAACCGTATATTGTACATCGATACACAACGTGAGCAAAATTTGGTTAAATATAAAGCCTATTCGGTGATGGACGACAACTGGCGCTTGATTGATGGTAACCAGCTCTACAACATTACCAGTGACCGTGCCCAGGAAAATAATGTTATCGAAGAATATCCTAAAGTTGCTGCGCGTTTGGCTGAAGGTTATGAACGTTGGTGGCAATCGTTTTTAGATGAAGGGGTGG
>NZ_JBFHGM010000114.1:0-14892 GCF_041583095.1 Draconibacterium sp. | reverse complement strand
TGTCCGCTAAAAATTGTATTTTTACCCATGTCTAACTTTTTGGTGTGGTAACTCAAAAGTAGACATGCCGGGTGGTTCTTTAAAATGTACTGCCCGGTAAATTTTTACCGGACACTAATGATTAAAAAATCAAAACAAAACCGAATTAAGGATTCGGAATTTAAAATAAGGCAGAAATTCTTTATACCTTCAATGCCCGAAATTGTTTTTGAGCAAACACTATTGTGCGTTTCTGTATAAAAGGAGCGCTATTGGTGCCTGTTCTCACCTGGTAATATTTAAAAAAAATCTTTGATATTATGAAGAAATTTGGGGTTATCATCGTTTTGATGATGGGGATGTTTTCTGTGCTTTCTGCTCAGGAAAATAAGGTTTACAGCGGATATAAAGAATTGGTTGCTGCCGTAAAACAGGAGATAGATGAGGTTGATACGGAAGGATTTCATGACCAATATGTGGAAGGACTGAAGAGCCGAAAGCCCGGCTATATTTTAATCGATGTGCGCACAGAAGATGAATACCGGGCCGGACATATTCCGGGAGCTTACCTCGTGCAACGCGGTGTGTTGGAATCGCACATAGAAAAGGAAACGGTTTGGGAAGGTTTTCATCACGCGCTACCTAAAAAAACAGATACTATTATTTTGTATTGCCGCAGTGGCAGCCGATCGGCACTAGCTGCAAAGTCGCTAAATAAGCTGGGTTACGAGCATGTGTATTCGCTTAACGGAGGATGGAAAGCATGGCACGAAGCTTATCCGAAACTGGAAAGGTTTTAAGGAAATAAACGCTCCGGCTAAAGCGTAACCAGGGTTTACAAACCGCTTGTTGTACAGGCCGGGTGCTTATCGTACTTTTTTACATCCTCGCGCAACACAAAATGTGGTGGCGGCTAATCCTATGGCTGCAAATAAGATCAGGCCGGTATAAAATACCTGAACCGGTAAATTGGCACAGCATGAAATGAAGCCAAGGATAATGGTGACGAAAAAGCCTAAAATTCCCCAGAGTCCTAAATTGTAGCAGATTAATGTTACTATTTTATTCATCGTATTAAGTTTTTACAATTATACGACCAATAAAGAACATTGGTTTATTAAACAATGTGAGATAAATCTCGTATAATTGTGATATTAATTACATTTTAAGTTTGCAGATGAACTTAATTGCCAATACCTGTGTTGATTGCAGTCTAAAATCGGGAGCTGTATCTGTTCTGGATAACAATGAGTTATGTGCTCTTGAAGAAGGGTGTGCAAAAACAGCGTACCAAAAAGGCGAACTTATTTTTAAAGAGGGTGGGCCGGTTCAGCATATCATTTATATTCGGAAAGGATTTGTAAAACTGGTAAAAAAAGGTGCCGGCGGTAAAGATTTTATTCTAAGCGTTTCAAAACAGGGATCGTACCTTGGGATTCAGAACCTGGATGAAAACATAAAAACCAATTATTTCTCGGCCATAACATTAACGAACTCGGAAGTGTGTTTTATCGACAGGCACTGTTTTGCCAGTCTGTTAAAACAAAACGGCGAGTTTGCCCTGAAGGTATTATCAACAGTTTTTAACGACGAAATGAATTATTTCGACCGATTGGTGAAAAACGTGCAGCAACAGTTACCCGGCAGACTGGCTAATACCATAAGTTATTTCGCCAACGAAGTTTATGGCGAGAACACTTTTGCCTTAAACCTTACACAAACTGAAATTGCTGCATTAATTGGCACTTCGCGCGAAAGCGTTTCCCGGATATTAAAGGAATTCCAGGAAATGGGAATTATAGCACTTGAACACAATGTGCTTACCATTTTAAACGAAAAAAAACTGGAGGAAATTAAACAAAAAGGTTAACCTACCTGGCTGAGATGGCGCACCCGGTCGAAATCAAGAATGGTAATTTCTTTGCCTTTTAGTTCGATAATCTTTTCAGATACAAATTCCTTAATCACACGCGAAAGACTTTCCTGCGACATATTGGTAATAGCAGCCATGTCTTTTTTACTGATTGGAACACTGAACTTTTTTCGCTTGAACAAACGAAGGCTGAAACACAAAAGTAAGTCGGCAAAACGACCGTGTAATTGTTTCAGGGTCAGGCAAGCCATCCGGTTGTACGAGAACAACGACTCATCGTTTAAATGATGCAAAATGCTTGCGCTGAATGCTGCATTATTGTGAATAAATGAATCAATTGTGCTTATATCGTGAAGGCAAACACTGGTATCGGTATATGCTTTAACAGAGTAGGGATATATATTTTTTGAATAGAGCGCCTGCAAACCTAATAATTTGCCCTGGTTTTCGACGGATAGTATCAATTCATTGTTCGCATGTTCGCGGTAAACTTTCACCAACCCACTTTTGATGTATATGATGTGTGCCGCTAAAGCACCCTGCTTTGCAATGATCTCTCCTTTTTTGAAATTTACTTCAACCCGGTTTCGGTTAATTAGAATCAACTCCTCGTTCGAAAGTTTTTTGAAAGGTGCTGACATGCACTTACATCCGATGCATTTTTCGAGTTTGTTTATTGGCATAATTATCAGAATAATAAAGGGGGCTAATATAGTTAAAAAGTTAGTACTTAATCAGTACGTCAATCATGTTTTTGATCTAAATCAAATATTCTACTGACTACAATATGAATCCGTTTTGAGGCGGTGACAGCCCGGTTTTCATATCGGTATAAGTAGCAGTGTTACTTTTGAATTGGTGATTAATTCACCAAATATAAATTTTAAAAGGACATGAGAAAGGCATTCATTTCGTTGATGTTAGGCTTTGTTATATGGCTCGGTAAAGTTGTTACTGCCAGTCGGGAAGCGCTAAATAGTCTGATGAATAATCTGCTATTCTCCATTCGTACATTCTTTTCAACAACATTCAGCCATAGTTTATTAACCGGGAGTTGTGTTTGTTACACAACCTCAATCAAAACACGACAAGATAATCAGGTAAAAACCGGGATGCCAATATTGCTTTAGTGCAAGAATTATCCGGGTTTATACTATCACTTAAATAACCTAAAATTTTATAAAATGAAAAAGTACTTTTTTTACACGTTATTACTTGCAATGTTTGCTTCAGTCACATTTACCGGATGTAAATATGAAGAAGAAGAATGCGATTGTTCAGGTACGGAACCGGTAGCTTACGAAACGCTGACCACTTACCTGAAATCGGTTGATATGGATATAAACAATGTATTAACGAATGCCGCAGGACAGAAGTTTGTAATGGCCGCACCTGCTGATGGCGATCTTTCTTCAAAATGGATTATGGATATTCGTGGGGGCGATGATTTTGCTGCCGCTCATATTGAAGGTGCACATAACGTTGCTTTTGGCGATATTCTAACTGCTGCAGCCACTGCCGACAAACCTATTTTGGTAGTATGTTATACCGGACAAACTGCTTGCTACGCTACTTCATTACTTCGCCTTTACGGTTACGAAGATACACAGGCCTTAAAATGGGGAATGAGCGGGTGGAACTCATCATTTGACAAATGGACACCAAACTGTAAATCTTTGGATGATGCAAATAACTGGACAAGCAGCGAAGCTACAGCCGGAAGTTTTGACGCTCCAGCATGGACAAGTACATCAACAAATGGAGCTGATATTCTTGCCGAAAGAGTAGAAGAAGTTGTTGCCGCAGGATTTAAAACAGTAAAAGGTGCCGACGTTTTAGCAACGCCAGCTAATTACTATGTAAATAATTATTTCTCGGCCGATCATTACACCGGTTTTGGACACGTAAATGGTGCTGTACGAATCAATCCATTATTAATCGACGATTGCAGCAAACTTGATCCAAACGGTAAAGTAGTTACATACTGCTACACCGGACAAACTTCAGCAGTTATTACCGCATACTTAAATGTGCTTGGTTTCGATGCTTATAGTCTTCTTTTCGGTATGAACGGTTTAAGCCATACCAACTCATTCTGGGAAGCTGGTGGCGTAACAAATCACTGGGGATTCGATTCAAATCCTAAGGATCTTCCTACAGTATCTTCTAACTAAACGTGTTGGAGCGGGAAGCTGGTTTTTCAGTCCGCTCTCTTAATTATCAACTAAAAGAACAGATTATGTTACGCAAATTATTATTTATATTATCAGCAGCCTGCTTGTTGGCTTACAATGCACAGGCGCAGGGATGCTCCGAGCCAGCCTCAGACGAAGGTGTTTCTGTTTTCGGATATCTGCAGGCGCAATACGATTATGGTTTTGCCGAAGGTGATAATACCAACACTTTTGGTTTTAACCGCTCGCGTATTGGTGTTATGGGAAATATTCCGTACGACTTTAGTTACTATGTTTTGGTAGAAACCAGTCCGTTTAAAAAAGACGGGCCAAAAGCATATTTGCTCGATGCATTTATTACCTACAAACGTTTTTCGTTTGCAAAGGTAAGTTTGGGTTCCTTTAAATCGCCATTCGGACAAGAACTGGGTACGCCTTGTCACTCGTTATATACCGTCAATCGTTCGAAATTTGTAAACGAACTTACTGCACCCGATCGCGATATGGGATTAATGGTGCTTGGTGGATCGGATACTACTTTAATTCAATATTCGGTTGCCTTGATGAACGGTACCGGACTTTTGGTTAAAGATGCCGACAAATACAAAGATTTAGTGGGTAGAGTTTTGGTTCAGCCATTCGACTGGATGCATGTTGGTGGTAGTTTCCGTATGGGTAAAGCTACCAGCCAGGATGAAACGGTTACAGAACCCGACGAAAGAACTCGCTGGGGCGCTGAGTTTGAAGTGGAAAAATATGGATTCCTTGTGCAGGGAGAATACATCTGGGCCGAAGACAAAGGTTCGTACCTGGTAGGCGGCGGATGTGGAGGCGATCCTGAATTGGTTCAGGGTAGTGTTGAACGCGAAGGTTTATCAATTATGGCCCTCTACAACCTGACTTATAATTTCCAGCCTGTTATTAAATACGAGAATTACAACAGCGATTTGAGTTTGGGTAATAACAACATGGAACATATTACAACCGTAGGTTTCAACTATTTCTTTAACGAGTGGACTCGTTTACAGGTGAACTACGAATATAAAGCTGAATGGGCCGGTGAAGTTTCGAACGATATGATCATGGTTCAGTTACAGGTAAGATTCTAATTTTAAATGATAAAGAATATGAAACTTAATAAATTATTTCTCTTAGGATTGGTGCTGTTGCTGGCTTCTGCTGTTTCAGCACAGGATTTGATCTCGGCAAATGAGCTAAAACAGAATTTAAAAAACCCGAATTACATCATTGTTAATGCGGCTGCAAATCAAAAAGTGTTTATTCGTGGTGCGATTGATTTACCACACGGAACGCTTTGTACCGACGAGCCTATCCGTAATATTATCAAATTGCCGGAAGAAATGACTGCAGAGCTTGGAAACCATGGTATATCAGCTGATAAAACCATTGTGGTGTACGATGAGGGTTCTACAAAATATGCGGGTCGTATGTACTGGATGTTAAAGTATTTGGGAGCGCCAAATGTAAAAATGCTGGATGGTAACATTACAGGGTGGAAAGCAACACGCGGACCAATCGGGACAGCATCAAAAGGGAGCAAAACCACATTTACCGCCAATGTTGACGCCAACCAGCTGGCTACTATGGCTGAGGTAAAAAAGGCGGTTAACAACCCCTCATATGTAATTGTTGATGCCCGCACACCGGAAGAATATGCCGGTACTGCGGAAACAGAACTTGCAAGACCCGGACACGTTCCGAGCGCTGTTAATGTGAACTACGAAACCCTGGTTGATGGAAAGAGTTTGCTAAAATCGAACGAAGCACTTACTTCGATGTTTGAATCGAAGGGGATTACCAAGGATAAAACGGTTATCGTTTATTGCGAAACCAGTGTACGTGCCGGAGTTATTTATTTGGCATTGAAAGGTTTGGGGTATCCAAACGTAAAAGTTTACGACGGAGCTTATTTGGAATGGCAATCTGTCGATTCGAATGAGATAGGTTAGCCTTTCGCATGTCCTGAGCGCCCTGGTATTTACCGGGCGCTCTTTTTTCTGAAAGACATGTAAAAATTGATAGCAAAATATGCTTCAAAATTTATTGACTAACCCTGATTGTGCCTTCGACACAATCGTCCCTCTCTTCGCGAAGAGAGGGAGTGAGGGAGAGTTCGTCGAATATTGTTTCACTTTCATTCCTGTTGATGATTTCCGGGAATCATGATTGTTTTTACTAAAATAATACGCTTATTCATCAGTAAACAGGCTAACATGAAAGCATAAAAAAACCGCTAACCAGTTTTGGTTAGCGGTTTTTTTATATTGTTGTTTCTAATTATTTGATCTCTATGTTAGTGTCAGTAACCGATCCTGGTTCAAGTGTACCAAGGGAGTTAAGCTGAATACTGGATGAATTCAATATGGAGTTCAGATCGCTGGCATCAACATTGGCCAAACTCAGAAAATCAGATGGAACCACTACCACTCTGAAAGTTTGATTTCTGGTATAATCGAGCGGCAAAGTTGACAGGTCTACATCACCTTCCAAAAATACCGACATATCTTCAATTACATCGTTGGGGATATCGCCGGTAAAATCGAAATTATACTGTAAAATAGCACCAGAATCAAAATATTTGGTTTGAGGAAGCGGGCGCCAGAAATCCAAGCCATCCTCGGTTGTCCACAAAATGTAGGCTAAAATTACGTCCGATTCGTAAGGCTCAAATCCGTTATCCGCAAAGTTAAAAACCAGTTGATAGTTGTTTGCCGGCGTAAAGTCTCCGGTAAACTCAAATGTGGTTCCAACAAAATTGTAACCGTCTTCTCCCGGGGTTCCCGGAGGACCTATTGGCCCAACCGGACCTTCGCATGAGGCCAGTATGGCGGCGGCAATAATTAAAAGAAACGCTGAGATTTTTCTGAAGGTAAATTTTTGTTTGTTTTCAATTGTTTTCATAGCTATAGACTTTTATAATTAAACTTCATTTTTTAGTGTTAAAACAAGTATAGTGCCAAAAAAACCTTCGGCTAATGCCGAAGGTTTATATTTGAATTGATTGATCAATCTTAAAGAGCCTGTTGCTTTACTCTAATCAAGTGTTCCCGGTACAGGTACACTTGCAGTTTCCATAAAACCAATATCGCCCATAATGAAAGTGTCAGGACCAAGTTTCATGTCCGAGTTCATCATTTCATCCCAGGTAACTTCTTTTCCGGTGTATGCCGAAACGCGGCCCATAATTGCTGTCATAACTGAATTGGCGGTTTCTTCAGCCTCGTTAAACGGAATATCCTGGCGAATACAGGTAATCAGGTCTTTGTGTTCCTGAACGTATGGGCTGGTTGCATGATCTTCATAAGAGAAAAGTTCATTACCATCCAAATCAGTAATTTTTGCTGTGCCACCCTGTGCAGTAAATGCTTTTCCTTTTGTACCGTGCATTACTTCGTTAACGGCATTTGTACAGCCATTAATCTGGCGGCAAGTGCTTAAAATCTGGCGTCCGTCATCCAGTTCATATCGAACGGCAAAATTATCATACTGATCGCCGGTTGGGCGACGCTGACGAGAACCAAAACCAAGCGCTTTTATCGGGTGTTTGCCAAAAAACCAGTTGGCAACATCGATATTGTGTACGTGTTGTTCAACAATATGGTCGCCCGAAAGCCAGCACCAGTTTACCCAGTCGCGAATCATCCATTCCATTTCGCTCCATTCGGGCTTGCTGTTTCTGTACCACAATTGTCCACCATTCCAATATACTTCGGCAGTGGTGAGTTTACCAATTGCGTTATTGCTGAGTTCTTTATATACATTTAGATATTTATGCTGGTGTCGGCGTTGAGTACCTGTAACCACTTTTAATCCGGCAGCATCGGCCATTTTTGCAGCCGCCAAAACCTGGCGAATTCCAACAGGATCAACAGCAATTGGTTTCTCCATAAATACGTGCTTACGCGCTTTTACAGCTGCTTCGAATTGCTGAGGACGGAATTTTGGAGGTGTTGCCAGAATTACAATATCAACACCCGAATCGATCACTTTTTCGTAGGCATCAAAACCAATAAAACAATTTTCCGCAGGTACTTCCTGGCCGGTTTCTTTTTTAATTCTGTCTACACAACTGTCAACCCTGTCCTTAAACACATCGGCCAGTGCAGTTACCTGAACGGTTGAACCACCGGCTTCCAAAAAGTTAAGAGCTGCACCGGTTCCGCGTCCGCCGCAACCAACAATTCCGGCTTTTAAAACTGTTCCGGCAGGCACTTCATCCAGCATAGGTGGATATTTGTACTCTCGTTTTAGCCAATCGTATTCGCCACTTGCAGAAGATCCTCCGCCAGAGCATGATGACAAAGTTCCGATTCCCATAGCCCCTGCTGCGCCTACTGTTGCAGCTCCGGCTAAAAATTTCCTTCTTGAAAAATTGTTGTTACTCATGTTATTAATGTTTTAGTTGAATTTAGGATTCAATCGTTATAAGTTATTTTCCGGTATTCTCATCATATTCGCACACTACTCTGAAGCTAATGTAATTACAGTCCGACAACCACCAGATACTCTTTGGCATCTGAGGATCGGTTTTCATCCATGCTTCGCTGCGGGTGTAATCGCGGGCAGCACTTCTAACTTCGCCAACAGGGCTTTTAAATGTTCCGCCACGAATAACGTGTTCCTCTCCCGAAGCAGGTCCTTTCGGGTCGGTAGCGCCATCGCTTAATTTCGAATAGGCATCTTCGGCGTACCAGTCGGCACAATATTCGGCAGCATTACCAAGCATGTTTTTCAACCCAAACGGATTGGCTTCAACAACCTCGGGCTTGGCAGTTTTCAGTCCGCTGTTTTTTTCGTAAACAATATAGTTATTAATAACGTCGCTTCCTTTTCCGAATAATTTCCCGATAAAGTTTTTGTCTTTAAAGTCTTTTGGCTCACCTTCAAAGAAAAACGGTGTTTCCGTACCTCCGCGGGCGGCATATTCCCACTCGGCTTCTGTTGGCAGGCGGTAAGTTTTTCCGGTAACCTGCGATAACCATTTGCAATAGGTTTCGGCCGAATGGTAGCTCATCGTAATAGCCGGACGGCTGCCCATTCCCCAGTTTTGGTCGGGTTGCCCGTAAGGTGGTGTTGGGCCTGAGATCGCATCAACATCAACATCGGTTTCAGTACGTGTACCTTCTGTGTCGGTTGTTCTTCCTTCTGCGGCAGTGGCGCTGTAAAAGGCCAGGTATTCATCCCAGCTCACTTCTATTTCGGCCATAAAGAACGGACTTACATTCACCGTTTTCTGTGGCCCTTCATCGCTTTCACGAAGTTGTTCTGTTTCAGGACTTCCAATTTTGAAACTTCCACCCGGAATAGCTTTCATATTAAATGCAATTGATGTTCCCGGAATTGTTTCTATAAAGTCTTCATGTGCAGTAACTTCAGCTGCAGCTTCATATCTTTCCTGTGATTCGGCACCGGCGCTTCCAAACTCAACATTTTTCGCGTGCAGTGCATTCGGATCATAATGTCCAACATGCAGGTGACAGTTGATACAACGCAGTTCCTCGTTGTTTTGCGAATAGTAAAGGTGCGCTTGCTGACCTTCGGAATTTAGCGTAAGCGGAAATAAATTGGCGTGGCAACTAATGCACGATTCTTCAAATACAAAATGTTGTGCCTGCTCGAGCGAAGACTTGGCTTCCCAGTTAAAATCGGCACTGTCTTTAAACAAATATCCGTATGCATCGCGGGCACCGGCTTTTATTTTCTCTTTTAAGTAGCCTTGTCCTTTTGGCGGAAGATGACACTCAACGCAGCCAATATGCATACCTGTTCTGTTCTCGTGATGAACAGAGAGTTTCCACGAATCAAAAACATGAGGGTGAACGTGACACACTTCGCACGATTCGTTTGTTGAAGTAGCTTCAATAACTTTAAGAGAAGAAATGGTAACAGCGATACCAATTATAAATCCGATAAAAATGATCAGTAACAGTTTTTTTCGAAGGTAGTTACCAAAACGTTGAAATATGGCCATTGGTTATTTTAGGTTTCTTGATTAAACAATGATGGTAAAAATACTAATTTATATGGCTAAAATTCTGACTTTTGTAGGTTTAAAATTATACAACTTAACTTTATTCCTCAACAATTTCAGAAAATTCAGCCATTTGTCTTTAGTTAAGACGCAGGCTTTATAAAAAATACCTATTTTTTATTAAATAAAAAGGTTGTCTCGAATGCGACAACCTTTGCAGATGACTTCCGGAGAGGAATACAGGAGAGATAGGGAAATATTTTTTATACAGTTGCAAGTTATGGATGTTTTATCCGGGGCTGATTATGTAAAGATTACTAATGGGTTAACGAATTATTAATCAGCAACAATCAACTTTTAACTAAACTTTAAATGGTTAAATAGAGAATTTTGTAACTTTCAGCTATGAACCTTCTCAAGCAAAGTATTTCAGATGTGTTGGGCTTGTTTTTTCCCGAGCTGTGTGTTACCTGTGGGAAACGTCTGGTAACGCAGGAAACTTTCGTATGTTTTACTTGCTGGCACGATTTGCCGGTAACCAATTTTCATTTAAAGCAGGATAATAAAGTGGCTCAGTTATTTTGGGGGCGGGTTGATATCTCAGCGGGCACAGCTTTTTTTAGCTACAGGAAAGGGAGTAAATACCAACAGCTCATTCATTTTGTAAAATACAAAGGGTTAAAAGAGCTGGGTTATGAAACCGGGAGAAAATTTGGCCTGAAATTGTTGGAATCACCACTCTTTGCCGAAATTGATGTTTTAATGCCGGTGCCGCTACATCCACGAAAAGAAAAAAAGCGCGGTTTTAACCAAAGTGAATGGATAGCTCGCGGAATTGCCGAAATTTTAAATAAACCGGTTGACACCGTAACGCTGCACCGAAAGGAATATACATCGACACAAACAAAACGAAACCGCTACGAACGTTGGCAAAACGTTGAAACTGTTTTTGGGTTGAATGATCCCGGAGCGGTTGAAAATAAGCATGTTTTGCTTATTGACGATGTGGTAACCACCGGCGCAACCCTTGAAGCTTGTGCTATTCATTTGTTAAAACAACCCGGAACAAAAGTCAGTATTGCCACGCTGGCTTATGCTGATATTTAAGGTTCGGTCTTATTCTGCTGATAATGTAATCATTACTCGCGAAAGCCTTTTTAAACCAATTGTTCGTTAAAATACCGTATGGAATTTCAACGCTTACGATGGTTAATGCCGATGCTATAACAAAGGAGCATTCTGAGCAAAGTGAAAAATGCGACATTGTGTTGTTTAATCGGTATTAAACAATGTTTCCTATCAATCTGTTAAACCAACAGATTGTCTGAATTTATTATCATCAAAAAAATAAAATAGTATGAAAATTACACGATTGTTTTTGCTTGCCCTAGTGGTTATGGGTTTTATAGCCTGTAACCAAAAGCCGGCAACCACCGAAGATGTTAACGTAAAGTATTACCGCCAGCTGTTATTTAGCGAAACACCCTGGGATTTGGAGCGTGGTTCGCATGAAATTTCGGCCGAAGAAGCTGAAAAAGTAAATAACTACAAATTTACCTGGAACGAAGATGGCAGGCTGGCATCAGTAGAATTCAACCGCAACGGTGTGTTGCTGGGATATTCGAGCCTTAGAGCTGCAAAAATTACTTATACCTACGACGGTAACAAGCAGATCAAACATTTCTTTAACAAAGAAGGCGAGCCCATTGAAAGCGGTGGTGCGTTTACACAGGAATATACACTCGATGATTCGGGAATGCGCGTTGCGATGCGTTTCCTTGATAAAGAGGGAAATCCAACCGAAAACCGTAATAACATACACAATTACGTGTGGTCGAAACTGGATGATGGAATGATACGTGAATTGCGTTACAATCTCGCCGAGGAAGAAACCATTATGAATCCGTTTTGTCCGTTTTATGAATTGCGATTTTCGTATGATGCGAATGGCTACGTAACCCGAATGGCCAACTATATTGAAGATACCATGTACAATTGTACAGCCGAAAATTGTGGCGATGTTGGTGTTTCGTATTTCTTATTCGAAAACAATGATAGAGGTGATTTATTGAGCTTTTCGGTACACAGCACCACTGGCCAGCTTTCGAATTTGTACTGGGGCTGGGCCAAGCGTCAAAATGTTGTTGATGAATATGGCAATGCGGTAAAAACGGTTGTTTACGATCAGGACGATGAATTACTTGGCGGAAAAGGAATTCCGGTAACGGAGAATGAATATAACGAATATGGCGAGTTGGTAAAAAGTATTTCGAAAGATGCCGATGGAAATGTGGTGAACAACCCGAATAACGGTGTGGCTATTGTGGAATACAAATACGACGAACAGGGCCGCAGAGTAGAAACCCTTCGTTACGACAAAGAAATGAATCCTGTTGAAAGTCAGAGCTAATACGTATTAATTTATGATCAAGATAAAACCGATTTTAAGTTTTCTTACACTGGCTGCTTTTGTTGTTTTAATTTCCTGCTCGGGAGGGCAGAAAAAGACGGAACAGTCAGAAACCAGTGTACAGGAAACCACCCCAAAAGTAGAGGTAAATGCCGAGGCAAAATCACTGCTGAAAACGCTGAATGAAATGGGCGATTACGCCAATAGCCGTAATTTCCCGTCGCTTATAAAACCATCGTCAGTTTATGAGGAACTGGATGGAAATATTTACATTATCGACCTTCGTAATGAAGAAGCATATAACGACGGACACATAAAAGGTGCTGTTCGTGTTGATTTTAGCGATCTGCCTGCGTATCTCACCAACGATATCAAGCCGTTTGAATACGACAAAATTGTAGTGGTGTGTTATTCCGGTCAGATTTCGAGTTATGCTGCATCGTTGTTACGACTGGCAGGCTACGGCAATGTTTACGCTATGCGCTGGGGAATGAGTGGCTGGAGCAAACACTTTGCTGATGATGCTTGGCTGGCTAATGTATCTTCTGATTATGAGGATCAGCTTGAGACGGAAGATCACGATAAAGCCCCGATAGCGGATCTCCCAAAACTGAACACCGGGAGTACGAATGGCGACGAATTGCTGCAACAGCGAATTGAGGCGCTTTTTGCAGCCGGTTATCGCGATGCGTTGGTGAAAGCCAGTGCGGTGTTCGAAAATCCCGGGAAATATTACACGATTAACTACGACCGGAAAGACAAGTACGATTCTGGGCATATTCCGGGCGCTATTCGGTACAAACCCGGCGGAACGCTTGGAATTGTTTCTGAAATGCAAACTATTCCGGTAGATAAGGAAGTGGTGTTGTACTGCAATACCGGGCACAACTCGGGATTTGCCACGGCTTACCTGCGTTTGTTTGGTTACGATGCCAAAACGCTCACCTTTGGCAACAATGCCTTTATGTACGATAAAATGAAACAGGAAGAAAGTGCGCTTTCGTGGCTACCGTTTACCGAAGCCGAAATTCATGATTATCCGTACGTACAGAATTAAATAGGGTATTTCAAAAAGATATTATTCCAGCCTGATCGTCGTATCGGGCTGGAATTTGTATTTTAAAGCTTCCGGATTTTCTTCATCCGAGAGGATGTAAACTCTATCAAATTCCAGTTGATTCAGAATAACCCAGGCCTTTGAACTTGTGGAAATATCAGAGGAATAAAGCAGGATTTTTCCATCAAACGAACTCAGTTTTTCCTTATTTTCTTTTTCAAGAAGTTGGCCAAAAGGCAGCACCAATGAATTTGGGAAACGTTGGTTTTCGGTGTCCAGTTCAACAATATTGTAGTTGTCATTTAATTCGCTCAATTCCTGCACCGAAACTGTCATTTCGGTGGTCAATGCTTCGCTTACATTTCTTTTAAACAGGTTCGGATTAAATGTTCGCACCAAAACCAGTACAAAAAGTACGAGCAGAACACCTAAAATCCATGTTATATTTTTCTTCATTTTGTAGCTGTTTTATTCACAACCTCCGTCCAGCTGCGATTCTTCCAATCGTTTCGCTTCAAGGTATTGCATTTTTAAACTGTCGGGCAAACTATTAATTTGTGTAAAGGTTCTTCGTGCTTTGTAGCGGTTTTCAAACAGCGCATTTTCGCGTGGCGTAATTCGTTCGCCTTCAAACTTGCTATACATCACCGTAAGGTACCATTCATTCATTCCACCTTTCATCACAAATGAATTCGCGTAGCCCAGTCCGCTCACAATGGTCCAGGCCAGATTTGCTGTTTCATCGCCGTTTGCGTA
Source organism: Draconibacterium sp. (assembly GCF_041583095.1). Lineage (NCBI taxonomy): Bacteria > Pseudomonadati > Bacteroidota > Bacteroidia > Marinilabiliales > Prolixibacteraceae > Draconibacterium > Draconibacterium sp. The sequence continues at coordinate 651 of NZ_JBFHGM010000114.1, read as the reverse complement.
ATAAATATTTCTTACTTTATCCTGATTCAGGTAACCTTCCCAGTTCGGATTAAGCAAATCGTTAAACGGAATATTGATCGACCCCGGAATGTTACTTTCCATAAATTCGGAAGCGCTACGTAAATCGATCAGTTGGATGGTACTGTCTTCGTTATTTACAAAACGGGCCACCTCGTCAACCGAAAAATAGATGTCAGGATTCATCGATATTTCCAGTAATTCGGTGGGTTTTAGTTGAAAAGATTTTGCTGCATTAAAAGGCAGAAAGGCCAGAATCAATCCGACTCCTACAAGTAAAACAGATATTTTAAGTCGTGCATTCATTTCTGATTAAATTTCTGCGGTGATATCATTTCGTGCATATTTCTTCTCAGCCAGTTCGGCTAACCAGAATAGGACAATGGCAGCCACGATCAGCAGAAAAGTAAAAACTCCGGGCGAAACACCGAGCCATTCATCTACACGAACCGGGCCTTTGTAATTTGCGCCGGCCAGTGTTTGGATCATCGGGAAAGTTTCGGCAAAAAGAAACGCACCACTTAATCCGCCAAACAGGAAAAACAAGGCATCTATTTTCCCGATCGATAGTGCGCTTATTCCGGTACCCGGACAAAAACCGCCCATAATAAATCCGGCTCCCATAATTACTCC
>NZ_JBFHGM010000113.1:0-14977 GCF_041583095.1 Draconibacterium sp. | reverse complement strand
TCCGTTTTGTCGTTCCTCATCCAGCTCTCTGGCAATATCCAAAGCATCCGGGTTAAGCTCAATTACCGACTTTAAATGCGGGTCGACCAAAGCAATTCGATCGAGGTATTTTTGGCAGATACTCTTAGCCGTCAGCTCACCCGACTCCATTTTTTGCTGCAGCTCCATTACCGATGTTTCATTTAAATCAAATGCAGCAAGATCAACTTCTTCCTGCACAGCAGACTCTTGCACACAGGCAGTTACACCACTTAAAGCCACAACAGAACCACCCAGGGCTGTTGTTTTAAAAAAGGAACGACGTTTCATATATTACAGATTAAGAGATTTTCAGATATGAGTATTGAGACATGAGATTAAAAATACGAATTATATTTGATCGGAATAAAACGAAACAACCTTCCGGTAGTTCAGAAATTAGTGTTGATCCACTCAACAGCCTTTTTAATATCAATGTCTTCCATACATTTGAAATGCTTTTTAGGGCATTTCTGGTGGCCAAGCTTGGAACAGGGACGGCACCTCAAGTCGTTTACCTGCATTATCTCCGATGACTCTCCCGGCTGATAGGGTGTCATTCCAAACTCGGGAATGGTGTTTCCCCAAAACGAATAGATATTCTTTTTAAAAGCCGCTGCAATATGCATTAATCCCGTGTCGTTAGCCAACACCACACGCGAATCGCGTAATAATGAAGCCGACTGGTTAAGTGATATTTTTCCGGCAAAATTCAGCACATTGCCTTTCGACTGCGAAAGTACCTTTTCGCCTTCATCGTATTCATTTTTACCGCCCAGCAAAATTACAGGATATGGAATCTTCTGACAGATCTCGCTGACCTTATGAACAGGTAGTTTTTTGGTAAAATAAGTGCCGGCGATTACAAACGCCACATAACCATTCTGAAAAGACTCGGGCAAATCATTCTGCTTAAACGAAGTTGTTTCATCGATAAAATAATCGAGCCCTTTGTTATCATTTTTCACATCAAAAACCGAAGCCGTTTCCAGGTACCGGTCCACGATGTGCACATCGGGCAAGCGATTCATCTTTAAACGAATCATCAGAAACTTCTCCCAATTGATTTTATTCACCGCAAACGACTGCATTTTTAGGCGGCGTTTTAATTTGTTGCTTCTGAAATTGTTATGAAGATCGATAATATAATCGTAGTTTTCTTTCGCCAATTCGTGAATCAGCATCCCCATATTATCCTCCAGAAAATGAACCTTGTCGATATGCGGATTGGAATAAACCAGGCAGGCAAACTTCTTTTTGGTTACAAAGTGCACTTCTGCATTCTCCACTTGCTGCTTCAAACCACGCACAACCGGCATTGTAAGAACAATGTCGCCAATGGAGCTAAAACGTATTACCAGAAACTTGACCTTCATTTTTTACAAAGTATCTAAGATATCATAATTTTGGAGAACTAGAATTAGTAACATAAAAAATCCCCGCAGAAGATTTCTACGGGGACTCTTTAACTATCTTATCTTTATCATACTATGTCGATTCAACCAATACAATAATTTTATTTGCCTTATTTTCAATTACACCTCCGTCAACTTCAAAATACTGCTCTGCACCACTTTTTTCTATAATTTTCAGCACACCTTTTTCGAGTGTTGAAATAATTGGAGCATGGTTTTTAAGTATTTCAAAGCCACCTTTACTTCCGGGAAGTTGAATGAGTTTTACTTCCCCTTCAAAAACTTTTTTATCCGGTGTAATTATTTCTAAATGCATGTTTTTCCTTTCCGATTTTAGTTGTCAGCTAACAATTTTTCGCCTTTCTCAATGGCCTCTTCAATAGTACCAACAAGGTTAAATGCAGCTTCAGGATATTTGTCCACCTCGCCGTTCATAATCATTCTGAAACCTTTGATGGTATCTTCAATCGAAACCAGTTTTCCTTCCAGTCCGGTAAATGCCGAAGCAACAAAGAACGGCTGCGAAAGGAAACGCTGAACACGACGTGCACGGTGAACTACCAACTTGTCTTCTTCCGAAAGTTCGTCCATACCCAGAATTGCGATAATATCCTGCAATTCGGTGTAGCGCTGTAGCAACATAATCACATCCTGTGCGCAGCTGTAATGCTCATCGCCAACAATTTCAGGAGTAAGAATACGCGATGAAGAATCGAGCGGGTCAACCGCAGGGTAAATACCCAGCTCAGCAATTTTACGACTTAATACCGTTGTTGCATCCAGGTGGGCAAATGTTGTTGCCGGCGCAGGGTCGGTCAAGTCATCGGCAGGCACGTAAACCGCCTGTACCGAAGTAATCGAACCATTTTTTGTAGAGGTAATCCGTTCCTGCATAACACCCATTTCGGTGGCCAGCGTTGGCTGGTAACCTACTGCCGACGGCATACGGCCCAGCAGTGCCGAAGTTTCAGCACCCGCCTGAGTAAAACGGAAAATATTGTCGACGAAGAAAAGAATATCACGACCACTTCCGGCAGAACCGTCTCCATCGCGCAAACTTTCAGCAATTGTTAATCCTGAAAGTGCAACACGCGCACGTGCACCAGGTGGCTCATTCATCTGACCAAATACCATTGCCAGCTTCGATTTTTTCAATCGCTCCGGATCAACCTTCGAAAGATCCCAGCTACCTTCTTCCATCGATTTCTTGAATTCTTCACCGTAATCTACAATGTTGGCTTCAATCATCTCACGAAGCAAGTCATTTCCTTCACGGGTACGTTCTCCAACACCAGCAAACACCGATAATCCCGAGTGAGCCAATGCAATATTATTGATCAGCTCCTGAATCAATACGGTTTTACCCACTCCGGCACCACCAAACAAACCAATTTTACCGCCTTTTGCATAAGGCTCTATCAGGTCGATTACCTTAATTCCGGTGTATAAAACTTCGGTTTCAGTGGTTAAATCTTCGTATTTTGGTGGTTCGTTATGAATGTTCAAACCTTCTTTTGGCAATTGTTCCAATCCGTCAACCGAATCGCCTACTACATTCAACAAACGACCCAATGCAATCTCTCCTTTTGGCATGGTAATAGGCTTACCCAAAGCATGTACCGCGGTACCACGCTGTAATCCATCGGTTGAATCCATTGCAACACAACGAATGGTATTTTCGCCAACGTGTTGCTGACATTCTATTATTAAACTTTCTTTGCCTTCGCGTGGAATTTCCAATGCATCGTAAATTGATGGAAGTTCACTGCCTTCACTATCGAAACTAACATCTACTACAGGTCCGATAACCTGCAGTATTTTTCCTATGCTCTGAGCCATATTGGATTAGATTTAAGTCCGGTTTAAACCGTTTTTCGTTAAAATTTTATAGACCCAACAAATTTAGCATAGTTTTGTTTCTATGCAAGATGGGAATTCGCTTTTGTAATTTTATATAACCGGGTAAAAGCCCTCTAATGCTTACGTGTAAGCATTTTGTGCGCAAGGTTTCGAAGTGGCTGTTTTACAACATCCTGCACATTTAAATCATCTAAAATACGGATAGCACGATTGAAAAAGTCATTTACTTTTTCTTCGGCAATATTTTTTACTCCAACCGAGTGGTAAAGTTTGGTAACGGCAGCAATTTTTTCCTTCGGAACAAAGTCTGTTTTCTCAATCCAGTTTATCAGCGTTGCTTTTTCATTTTCCGAAGCTTTTGCCAAGGCATTAATCAGTAAGAATGTTTTTTTATTGGCAAGAATATCGCCGCCAATTTGTTTACCAAACACCGCCTGATCGCCAAAAGTATCCAACAGATCATCCTGAAGCTGGAATGCTAATCCCAGGTTAATGCCAAAATCGTAAAGCTGGTTTGCAAGGTTTTCGGGAGCATTGGCCAAAAGTGCCCCCACCTTTAAACTGCAAGCCAACAGAACAGCTGTTTTGAGGCGGATCATCTCCAGGTATTCCTCTTCGGTTACATCCATGCGTTGCTCAAAATCCATGTCGAATTGCTGGCCTTCGCAAACTTCCAAAGCGGTTTTACTGAATACCTCAAGCACTTCGGGCAGTGCTTCTGATCGTTCTTCGAGGAAATAACGATACGACTGAAAAGCCATGGCATCGCCGGATAAAATAGCTGCATTTTCGCTGAATTGTTTATGAACGGTCGGGCGGCTTCTGCGCACATCCGCTTTGTCCATTATATCATCGTGAAGCAGTGTAAAATTGTGGAAGACTTCAATACCAACAGCTGCAGGAATGGCCTGCTCAACAGTTTCGGAAAACATATTACAGGCCAGCAAAACCAACACCGGACGTAAACGTTTTCCACCCATATCAAGCGAATACTTTATGGGCGCATACAATTCAACCGGTTGATTACTGAGCAGTTCTTTTGAGCGTTTTTCAATTTCGGCACTCACTCTGTTTTGAAGTTCTTCTACGGTATACATTAGTTTCCCAAATTTAATTCGTCATCAGGAACAATTTCCAGGTCATCAAGTTCAATATCTTCTTCTTCGTCGTAAATATGAAGCAGAGGTTCTTTAAAGGCTTCGGTTGTTGTAAGGCGCTCAAGGCCCGACAATAACGATGGCAGCAATATCAGGTTTGATGTTACGGCAACCAACAGTGTCAGCGAAACCAAAATTCCCATGGCCTGTGTTCCGCCGAAATTTGAAATGGTAAAAATTCCGAATCCAAAGAACAACACCACCGAAGTATATAACATACTAACACCGGTTTCTTTTAATGCAATTACAACCGATTTTCGGATGTCCCAGTTGGTCATATTCAGCTCCTGCCGATACTTGGCCAGAAAGTGAATCGTATTATCGACCGAAATACCAAAAGCGATACTAAATACCAAAATGGTAGATGCCTTTATCGGTATACCTGTAAAACCCATTATCGCCGCCGTAAAAATCAGTGGGATAATGTTTGGCGTGAGCGACAGAATCACCATTCTCCACGAAGAGAACATAATGGCCATAAATGTGGAGATCAGCAAAATAGCCAGCCCCAAACTCGAAAAAAGGTTCTTTAATAAATACTGGTTTCCTTTAAATGCAATAATACTTGATCCGCTAACGGTTACATCGTATTTGTCGGAAGTAAATATCGAGTCGATATCGGCATTAAACTGCGTATACAATTCTTCCATTCGTTTGGTGCCCACATCTTTAACCCTGATGCTGATTCGGGTAGTTTGCCGGGTGCTGTCCATAAACGAATGTAACAATCCGGCATTCTCCTCGCCCGTTGCTGCATATTGCAGGATAAAGTTCTTCTCGCGGTTATTGGGCAGACTGTAATAGCGCTCGTGGCCATTATAAAACGCCTGTTTGGCAAACTTCAGCAGGTTAAGCAGCGAAATTGATGCCGACAACTCAGGATATTCGGCCAGACGTTCTTCCAGCTGCTCTATTTTTTGGAAAGTGCTTAGCTGCATAACGCCCTGTGGTTTTTTGGTGTCGACCATAATTTCCAGAGGCATCAGTCCGTTAAAGTTGCTCTCAAAGAACTTCAGATCGACATAAACCGGATCATCTTCCGGGATATCGTCGAGCATATAACCTGAACTTTTCATCAGCGTAATTCCGTAAATACTTACCACAATTATACCGATGGTAGCGAAATAAACCACCTGCCGGTAATTTTGGGTAATGTGCATCAGTTTACGGATTATCGAAGTCACAAGCTTACTATCGAGATGACCAACGTGGCGCGACGATGGCGCTCCGATAAAACTGAATATAATTGGAATAAGCAGCAGCGAAAGGATAAAAAGCCCCAGAATGTTCAGTGAGGCGATGATACCAAACTGCCGCAAAATATCGCTCTTTACAATAACAAACGTAGCAAATCCCGAAGCTGTGGTAAGGTTGGTTAAAAAGGTGGCGTTACCAATTTTAATAATCACACGCTGCAGCGCCTTAATTTTATTTCCGTGGCTAACGTATTCATGATGAAATTTATTCAGCATGTAAATACTGTTCGGAATTCCGATAACGATTAACAAAGGCGGGATCATTCCGGATAACAGGGTGATTTTGTAGCCAAACAACGACAACATTCCCATGGCCCAGATAACCCCAACAATTACAATAAGCACCGGAACAAAAACAGCTTTAAACGAACGGAAGAACAGGAACAGTACCACGATACAAATTAACAGCGCCAGCACACTGAACATGTACAGCTCGCGCTTAATTTTTACCGAGTTCACAACCCTGATGTAGGGGACGCCGGAATAATGCAGTTTTACATCTTCTTTCTGCTCGAAATTATGGCAAACCTCCTGAATTCCGGCTACCAGGTCTTCGCGCTCCTTGCTTGCCATTTTATCCTTGTTTACCGTAATAGCCAGCAGGTAGGTGTCGGTTTCGTCGTTATAAACCAGTTTGCGGTAAAAAGGCAGCCGCTTAAATTCTGTCACGTATTCATCCAATTCCTCCTGACTGGTAATTGTATCAGGAAAGGTATTTACAACTTCAAACCTTTTTTCGTCCTTGTTTTTTTCAAGGTTGTAGGTGTTTGATACCGAAAGCAGATTTTCAACGCCATCCACTTTTTTCAAATCGTTGCACAGCGATTTCCATGCATTAAAATGATCGAGACGAAAAAAATTCGTGTCCTGCACTCCAACAATGATCAGGTTCCCCTCCTGACCAAATATTTTTACAAAATTCTGGTAATCTTTATAGGCTTGATCTTTCTTTGGCAGCAATGAAGCGTACTCATACGACATCTCCACTTTTCGGGCATGATATCCCAAAAAAATAGTAATAACAGCCAAAACTGAAAGAAAGAGGATTCGATTCCTAAGGATTAGTCTGGATAGTTTAATCCACATGTCTAAATTTCTAAATAAGCGACGAAAGTATACAAATTCCTGAGTTTTGAGAAATGCTTCAATCCAAGGTTAAGCGAATTTAAAACTTTTTAAAATTCATCATTCTATTTCAGAAATAGCAATAAGACTTTCGACTGTTCGGAATAAAAGGTAGCCCTCGGCAATGGCCGGTGTCGACATCACCGTCTGTTCCAATTTATTTGTTGCTAAAAGTTCATATTCCGGGCCCGCTTTTACCGAATACACATTACCATCGTTATCAGCAACATACACTATTCCGTCGGCAGCCACCGGCGACGATGTATAACTGTTTCCTTCACCTACTTTCTCGGAGTACATTTCTTCTCCGGTTTGGGCATCGTAGCAGGTCATCCGCCCGTTCCAACGCGCATTGTAGAGGTAACCACCGTACAACAACATGGTTCCCATGTAAGAGCCACCACGTAGTTTTGCCCATTTTACAAATTCATTCGTGGTCGCTCTTTCTTCCAAAGTAATATCACCCACCGCATTTTTCTGAATGGCATAAACCGGCGAAACTTTCCCGTGGGCACTGTTAAAATAAATGTAATCGTTGCCAATTACCGGCGACGGAACCGGAATATCGCCTCCTCCGGCCATTCGCCATATTTCTTTACCGGTTTTAAAATCGTATCCTCCCCGGTGTTTATATCCATTCACCACAACAATGTCCTTTTCGCCATCAGAATAAATATTTGGCGTTGACCAGCCGGGATATTCGTCGCGATTCTGTTTCCAAAGCTCTTCGCCACTTTTTATATCGTAAGCAGCTACAAAAGAATTTTCCTGAACATCGCACTGAATAATTACAACGTTTTTATGAATCAACGGTGAACTTGAAAATTCCCATTCGGCTTCCTTCACCAAAAAGAAGGATGATTTTAATACCCCAAAATCCTTCGACCACTGCAGGTTTCCATTCATATCGTAACAATACAACCCTTCCGATCCGAAAAAGGCCACCACAAATTCTCCGTTTGTTGCCGGCGTGCAATTGGCGTGCGACGACATGGGGTGGCGTTTTTGCTCAGGAATACCGGTATAAGAGGTTTTTTCCCACTCGATTTCTCCCGAATGTTTATTCACACAATACACCCGCCAATAATGAATAGAACTATCCGGCACTGAACCTATCGATCCGTAAATACCGGTTTTTACATCGCCCTCATCTTGTTCACTAACTGCTGTGGTTACAAAAACCTTGTCGCCCCAAACAATTGGGCACGAATGCCCCAGGCCGGGAATGGCCGTTTGCCAGGCAATATTTTTATTGGTAGCGACATCCCACGTTTCGGGCAGATTGGCGTTATCCAGATAACCGGAAATAGATTTTCCGCGGTACATACTCCACTGCCTCGACGCATCAATTTGCTGCCCAAACGCCGACAAATACAAAATTGCAGTAAATAAAGTGAGAAACGATTTGATTTTCAACATGTGAATAGATTTTACTTTTGCTAATTTAATGAAAGTTGACCGTTCTCAAAACTCTGATTTTTAATCTTTCCTAAGCGGGAAGTAATTTTTATATCACAATCGGAAAAAACCATAATCATTTGTGGATAATCTGCTGAAACCCGTACTCAGCATTTTGGGTATAAAGACATGGAACCAAAATACCGGGAAACGAGCAATACATTGTATACATGGATTAAACGAATCCGATTAAAAACCTATCGGCAACTAAAAACATGCAAAAAACACTGCTATACGCCATCATTTTTTACTATGCTGGTCTCGCATCCTCGCTTGCGCAAATACCCGAACCTCAGTGGCAAAAACAATCGGGTGCCAGGGGCTGCGATTTTTATACCGATATTATTGAAGATGCCAACAAAGGTTACGCGGTTACAGGAGCGGTTAAAGTTGTCGGGCACTCCTTTGATTTTCAACTGATTCGTTTTGCCGAAAATGGAGATACCCTTTGGACAAAAATTATTGGTACCGAAAAAAACGAAATTCCGAAACGTCTTACACAGCTCACCGATAAAAGCTACGTTCTGTTGGGTACTTCATCAGAGGGAGAAACGAAAAGTTGCCTTTTGGTGCGGCTGGATGAAAACGGAACAAAATTATGGGAAAAGACTCTAGATGCTGAATACCTGTCGGTTGAAGACATTATTTCGCTGCCCGAAAACCGCTTTGCGATTGCCGGCTCGAAAAGCGAAAACCCTGACGATCCGAAAATTATAATGGCCATACTGAATGAAAATGGTGAGATAACCATGGAACGATTATTTATGACCAACATGTCGGGGTGTGCGCGGGCAATAAAACGACTTCCCGACGGCGATTATGCCCTCGCAGCCCAGGTTAGCGAAACCGGTAAAAACAATTGCGACATTGTTGCCATACGCATTAGTTATACGGGAAAAGCAAAATGGTATTCGTGGATTAAAACACCCGACCAAAAAGTGTGGCCCGAATGTATTTGCTGCTCTCCCGACAGTGCTTTTATGATTGTTGGCTGGAACGGAAAATGTTTAAGCGATATTAACTCCGTCGATCCTATTTTTGATTACGACCTGGTTTTGAACAAGATCGACGCAAGCGGCGAAATTTTGTGGACCAAAAGTGTCGACCGCGAAGGTTCGGAAGGCGGCAACGCCCTTACAATTCGCCCCGATGGCACTTTTATGGTAGCCGGAATAAAAGCCACATCGTTCCTCGGAAATGTTGGGCCATGGTTATTAAATATCGATCCGGATGGTAACGAACTAAACGAAAAACTACTTAACCTGCATTTTAACAACGATAACGCATCGCGAATTATAAACAGCTCCGACGGTGGATTTGTAGTAATCGGCCCGGGATTACAAGAAGAAACCAACACCCGGAGTGATGGCTGGATTATAAAATTTGGTGCTTTGTAGCAACCAGTAACGGAATACTGGAATGGAGAATATTAGATTATTGGAATTGGGAATGATGAGTAGTTGAATTATGATTAACGAATTAAGATTGCAGAACCAGAAAAGTAAACAGTTTTCAGTCACAGTTTTCAGTTTTACAATTTTTCAGTAGAACAATTTAACAGTAGTATAGTGAATGAGTTATTTAGTGAATGAGGAGCAATTGAATAATGAATTTCGAATGATGATTAACGATTTTAGATTGCAGAATCTGAGGAAGGTAAACAGTTTACAGTCGCAGTTAGCAGTTTCGCAATTTGACAATGGAACAATTTAAGAATAGAACAATTTAACAGTGGAACACCTAATGATTCCTATGCGTCTATTGTGGTTCAGTTCTTCGTATTTAATATTTCTCACCCTGCTCATCAAGCATGGGCACAAAACGCACAGGCAGCACATCCTTTTTTCTGATCTTTCCTTTCTTTTTTTGCAGAAGTACCAGCTTTTGGATATTACCGGCCCCAACCGGAATGATCATCCGGCCTCCTTCAGCCAACTGCTCTTGCAAAGGTTCGGGCACATGCGACGGCGAACAGGTAACTATTATAGCATCAAAAGGTGCCTTTTCGGGCCACCCCAAATAACCGTCCCCAATCTTGCTGTATATATTGCTGTATTTCAGCTTCCGAAAAACTTTTGTTGCCGATTTGTTTAATTCCCCAAAAAGCTCGATGGTATAAACCGAATCGCACAGTTGCGCCAAAATAGCCGCCTGGTAACCCGAGCCGGTTCCAATTTCCAAAACACGGTCCGTTCTCTGAAGTTCCAAAACCTCGGTCATATAGGCAACTATGTAGGGTTGCGAAATGGTTTGGCCCTCGTTTATTGGCAATGGACCATCGGTATAAGCCCACTTTATATACTCGGGCAAAACAAATTCGTGCCGCGGAACCTGCAGAAATGCATCCAAAACCAACTCGTTGCCAATTCCCCGGTTTTTTAACTGCGATTCCACCATTTTCCTGCGCTTATTATAAAATGCATCGTTTTGCGAACTACATTCCACTGCTGCAATTAAACCAAAAATTAAAATCAAAACCCTCATCACATTATCTATTTACCACAGCTTCAATTTATTAACGAATGGGGTGAATTAAGGTTACTTCAGCACGGACAATCCTGTATGTTTTGAAATGTAAACTAAACATTAAGAAGAGGCTGTTTTTTTAGCAAAAATTAACAAATCTGACTTTAGTCATGATTCACGAAATATTTCTTTATTTATATTTGCCCTACTTATTCGATAGGACACATAGTTTTAATAGTTATGAAAAAAATGAAAACGTACAACAAATTGATTATAAGCCTATTTGCCTTTCTTCTGGCAAGTAACTTATCAGTAGCTCAAGTAAGCTACGAAGAAAATGAGAGCAACAGTAAACTAATGGTTACCGGAACTTCATCGATTCACGACTGGGAAATGGCGGTTGAGGATTACGACTGTCTTGTGTCGGCTTCGGCAGACGAAAATCAGCAAATTTCAATCGAATCCATCAAATTTTCGTGTTTAGCTGAGAGCATTACAAGCGATAACAAAATTATGGATAACAAAGCGCACAAAGCGCTCGATTCTGATGACCATCCAAAGATTAGTTTTAGTGCCGACGCAACTGTATCGGCAACAACCAACTCGCTTACCAAAACCAAAGGAAAACTTCAGATTGCAGGTAAGGAAAAAGAAGTTGAGCTTGAGTTTACCGTAGCTGAAGCTAAAGACGATCAGTTTAAAGTTAGCGGAAAGATTCCGGTAAAAATGAGTGATTTTGGCATTGATCCGCCAACTGCAATGATGGGAACCCTAAAAACAGGCGACGAAGTGTTTATTCATTTCGACATTGTTCTCCAAAACATGCAAACCAGCAAAGCAAATTAGCACCATACCACATATTTTATTGATATATAACCATTTAAAATTTAATTAGAAATGAAAAAGTTAGCATTATTATTAACAGTCTTCATGATTGGATCTGTGGCTTACGGACAATTTGAAAAAGCCAAGCTTGATCCTACGACTTTCGAAAATGTGAAAGTTAAAGTTGGAGGCGATTTTGCTATTCAGTTACAGTCACTCGATCATGAAGCTGATGTGGAATTGATCGACCTGAAACATAACTTCAATTTACCAACTGCGAACCTGAGCATTACAACTGATTTGGCTCCGGGTATTCAGCTGTTCATCAACAACTACATGTCGTCGCGTCACCATAACGAGGCCTGGGTTGAAGGTGGATACCTGATCATTGATTACATGCCTTTCCTGAAAGGTAGTGAGAAACTGATGCAATACCTGACTATTAAAGCAGGTGTTATGATGCCGGATTACGGTGATGCACACTATTTCCGCAGTAACAACGGTAACGTAATTAACAACCCGTTTGTGGGTAACTGGATTATGGATGCTTTCACAAGCAACCCGGGAATGGAATTCATGTTCAGAAAAGACGGTTTTATTGCTGTTGCCGGTGTAAACAACGGACGTATGAACTACGGACGTGGTAACGACATTGGCGAAGACCTTGCCTTTAACTGGAAACTGGCGTACGACAAAAACATTAACGATGATTTACGCGTTCGTGCTTCATTTTCAGGCTTCCACGCTCCTGACGGACACAGCGGTGCTTACCTGTGGGATGGCGACCGTGCCGGTGCACGTTACTACAATGTAATGCAAACAGCTGCAGCCGAAGGCGACAATTTCCGTTCAGGACGATGGAGCCCTGGCAGTGGCCAAACAAAACTGAACAGCTACATGGCTAACGTATTCCTGCAATACAAAGGACTTGAAGTATTCGGAGTTTACGAAACAATGAATGGCATAAGAAAAGGTGCCGATCAGGATTTTACTCAAACAGCAATTCAGGCATTATACCGCATCGGAAGTTTCTACGTTGGAACACGTTATAACCACGTTTCTGACGGTCTTGACTCAGAAGTTAACCGCACCAACATTGGCGGTGGCTGGTTTATGACCGAAAACGTAGTTGTTAAACTTGACTATGTGAATCAAAAATATGATGGACCTGCTCATGGAGATATTGATGGGGGAAAATTTAATGGCGTGGTGTTAGAAGCAGCCATTTCATTTTAATTTGGACAGTTAGTACAGAAAAGATGGAATGCCCGGGTTATTGCGGGCATTCCTCAATTTCTTACATGAAACGAACAGGTACGAAGGTTACACCCCAATAAATAACCAAAACAAATGAAGCACATACTATAAGCTCTGCAAACAAACCATTCGAATAGTATGAAAAAAACATTGCTGAAATATTACTTTTTATCGCTTTTCCTGACTTTCTCAATCGTTGGGGCTTCAGCCTCGGATAAGCCAAATGGCAAGACGCCTGGTAATTGCAGCAATTTTGTTCTTATCCAGGGCTCGTCAAACATCAACCGCTTCGAATTTATTCATGAAGCGCCCCGCCTGGTAGGCAACGAACAGCAATCCGACCGCCTGACCTGGCAACAGGAGGTTATTGTTCCGGTAAAAGAATTTACCGGCAGTAACCAACACATGCGCAAAGATTTTCTGGAATTGTTAAAAGCCACAGAATATCCTGTTATACAAATTGATATTGAACCCAAAAACGAAAAAGCAATTACCGGTCCTGTTGAAAAAAGGGATCTGAATGCAACAATAACACTTGCCGGGCACACACACGAGTATGTTGTGCCATGCAAAATAAGCGCGTGCGATACTTCTGAGATCCTGATAAAAGGATCGTTAAAAGTCAACTTAACTGATTTTAATATTGAGCCGCCTAAAAAAGTATTAGGAACCATCAAAGTGAATGATGAAGTTTTTATTACATTTGCTTTTAAACAAGAGATCGAAGAATAAAAACCAAAAACCTTGAAATTTAGCACGAAAACGAGATATGGTGTGCGGGCTATTCTTGAAATAGCTCAGAGCGATCCTGAAATCGGAATCTACCAGAAAGATATTTCTGCAAACCAGAACATTTCGTACAAGTATCTCGACCACATTATAAATTCGCTAAAAGTTGCAGGCCTGGTAAGCAAAGCCGGCGGAAGACGAAGTGGCTACATTTTAACCCGTAAACCCGAAGAAATTACCATTTACGATATTCATAATGCTTTTGAACCCGGTATTTGTGTTGTCGATTGTCTGTCGCACAACTACACCTGTAAACGACAGGGTATTTGCGCATCCCAGGGTTTTTGGGGCGAACTGAACAACCAGATCATTAAATACCTGAAAGCAACAACAATTGCCGACCTGATGCAAAACCAGGAAAAACTCGATGATATTGTTAGTTAAAGCGAACTATTATCTTCTTACTGTGGAGTTAATTTAATCACAGTTCCCGGATTATTCAGCACCACGTAAATAGCACCCTCCGGCCCGGTTGACACATCACGTACACGTCCCTGATTTTTTACAATTACTTCCTCATGAATAACATTATCACCTTCTATTTGAAGTAAACGCACCTCTTCGTATTTTAAAGCGCCAACCAGCAACTTGTTTTTCCACTTACTAAAAAGATCTCCCCGATAAAAATCAAGTCCGCAAACTGCAATAGATGGCCGCCAGTATAAATTGGGCTGTTCCATATCAGGCCGGTGCGTTTCTTCGGTAATAATCGTTCCGTTGTAGTTTTTGCCATAGGTAATGGTTTCCCAACCGTAGTTTTTCCCCGACTCTATTAGGTTCAATTCGTCGCCACCCAAGGGGCCATGTTCGGTTGTCCAAAGCTCTCCGGTTTCCGGATGGATGGCCATTCCCTGGATGTTTCGGTTACCCAGCGAGAACAACGATTTCATTGCGCCTTCTTCGTCAACAAATGGATTATCTTCCGGTATACTGCCGTCTTTGTAAATACGGTGGACTTTTCCGTTTGGCAGCGTAAAATCCTGCGCCTGGTATCCGGCACCACGGTCGCCAATGGCAAAAAACAAATGGCCCTCCGGATCGAAAACAATACGGCAACCATAGTGATGGCGTGTGGTTCGGTAGGTATCATGCGGAGCTTCAAACAACACTTCCTCGTTGGTCCATCTGTTATTTTCAATTTTTCCACGAACAATACGTGTCATTGCAGGTGGCCGGTTTCCATCGTAACCGCTTGTTAATACATGACTGTAGGCAAGGTAAATCCAGCCATTTTCTTTAAAGTCCGGATCAACTGCAACATCCATCAAACCACCCTGCCCCTGGTTTAATACTTCCGGCGTATTTTTTACCGGCTCATCAAGCAATATTCCATTCTTCACTATTCGCAGCC